>NZ_JASJWL010000014.1:0-88189 GCF_035019225.1 Pseudomonas sp. CCC4.1
AGATGTGTATAAGAGACAGGAGCAGGCTCGCTCCCACAGTTGAAGTTTTCCCGTAGCAGCGGGTTACTTGGCCCTTGAGCTGCAGGCGAAGCCGTCGGGGCCAGCCGTTTGCGTGCAGGCGCGTTCGGCGGGCAGGTTTTTCACCGGCTCGCGCAAGTGGTTGCGATTTTTGCCGTCGCGCTCCAGGTCAAAGGCGTCATACAACTTGCCAGCCGCGGTGTAGCTGCGCACCTTCAGCCTTGAGTCCTGTACGTCGACCGTCTGGTACAGCTGGGTTTCTTCAGCACTGCGATCCGGTTGCTGCCGGGCCCGGTCATTGAGGCCATACATCTTCGAACCCGCTACCGAGACCATATACACCGGTCCCTGAATCTTGCCGCCGGCTTGTGCGGCTTTGGACGCAACACGCCCGGCCTCGTTGCTGACACGGCTGTAGCAGTGATCATGGCCCTGCAACACCAGATCCACCGCATAACGCTCGAACAGCGGCTTCCAGGCAGTTTTCAACGGCTCGGTATCTTCGGGGCGGGCGCAGGTGTAGACCGGCTGGTGAGTGACCACGATATTCCAGCGTGCGGGGCTGGTTTTCAGGCTCTGCTCAAGCCAGCGGGTCTGTTGATCAAGGGTGCCCATATCGAGCGCCGAGGTGCCATCAAGGACGATAAACCGCACACCCTGATAGTCGACAAAGTAGGTGGTGTCTTTGAGCCCATCAACACCGTTTTGCGGCAGGGCGAACTGGCGGCTCCAGTGCGGCCCGAGAGTGCGGGTTTCGCTGCCGTCGGGGTTGAGGCCGTCGAGGTATTCGTGGTTGCCGGCGGCCACTAGCTGGGGAATCATCCCGTAATTGAAACCACCTGCCTGGTTCCATTCGCCCCATTGATCGTCGTGTACCAGGTCTTCGCGTTGCGACACCAGGTCCCCGGCATGCACGATCAACGCGGGGTTGGCCACGCTCTGCAAGGCCTGGCGAATGCTGCGCGAGGCCAGTGACAGAATGTCGTTCTGCACATCGCCCATATAAATAAAGTTGAACGGCTTGAAACTCTTGGTCGCAGTGTGGAACTGCAACCACTCACTCCAGCCGTCGCTGCCCTTGACCCGGTACACATAGGCCGTGCCCGGCTGCAGGTCGTGCAGGCGTACCTGGTGGAACAACGCCGCGCCGTTCTCGTTGTCCAGGCTGATGCTTGTGCCCTGGACCTCATGCGCCGCCTTGGCCAGTTGCGGGCCATCGAGGGCAGGAGCCAGTTGCAGCTGGCTGGTCTGCTGGCGGGTATCGGTGCGGAATGTAACGGCCATTTCTCTGGCAGGATCGGCCCCGGGGGTCAGCACGATACGGTCGGCCAGGCCACTGGCGGCATAAGGCGCGCCGGGGGAGTGGGGCAGCGGCGTGTCGGGGGCGGCGCAAGCGCTGTTGATCACGGAAAAAAGCGCGAGGGCCAGTAATGTGGGGCGAATCATGGGGGCTCCTTGAGGGCTGAATGCCCGTCAAGGAAACAAAGCCCCATGACACCGGGATGACGGCGGGGGTCGATTTGGCTCAGTCACAAGTCGCTTTGCGCGTGGCTTGTGGCCCGCAGCGGGGTAAACGTTGAGGCGAAGGGGGTCGTTTGAGATCACCCCTTCTGCGCCATTTCTGTAGATACTCTGTTGCCGGTCAACCCTCCCTGTGGGAGCGAGCCTGCTCGCGAAAGTCGTTCGCGAGCAGGCTCGCTCCCACAGTTAAAATTCCCTTCAGAACTAGCGGCTTGCCTGCATCGCGGGCAAGCCCGGCTCCCACACATTCTCCTCCCGTGATGGTTGTGCCGCGCTGGATGCCGCCACGCGACCAATCACCAGAATCGCCGGGCTCTTGAGTTCAAACGCCTGAGCATCTTTCTCCATCGCCGTCAGGTCGCTGCGGCATTCGCGCTGGTGGGGCAGGGAGGCATTTTCGATCATGGCCACCGGCATGTCCGCCGTCATGCCGCCCGCCAGCAATTGTTCGCGGATCTCGCTCAACTTTGCCACCCCCATATACACCACCAGCGTGGTGCCGCTTTGCGCCAGCGCCTGCCAGTTCACCTGGCTGTCATCCTGGGTGTGTGCCGTCACCAGCGTCACCCCACGGGCCACGCCGCGCAGGGTCAGGGGGATAGCGCATTGCGTCGCGCCAGCCAGGCCGGCCGTGATGCCATTGACCAGTTCCACCTCAATCCCGTGTTCACGCAACCACTGTGCTTCTTCACCGCCACGGCCGAAAATGCATGGGTCGCCGCCCTTGAGTCGAACCACGCATTTGCCGTGGCGGGCATAACGCAGCATCAGGCGATGAATAAACGCCTGTGGAGTCGAACGGCACCCTCCGCGTTTGCCCACCGAAATCACCCGCGCAGCGGGGCAATGCTCCAGCACCGCGTCATTGACCAGATCGTCAATCAATACGACATCTGCTTCGCGCAGGGCGCGCACGGCCTTGAGCGTCAGCAGTTCGGGATCACCCGGCCCTGCGCCCACCAGCCAGACTTTTGCACTCATTGTGATTTCCTCACGGGTTAATGGCGACCGGCTGCGCCTGGGCAGTCAGCAAGCGCTTGATTTGCGGGACACAGGAGCCGCATTGCGTCCCGCAGCCCAACGATCTTTTCAGTCCCTGCAAGTCCAGCCCTTGGGCGATGCCAGCCTCAATCACGCTCTGACTGACGTTCTTGCAATTGCACACAATCGAGTTGCCAGCGGTCGGGGCGTTGGCGTTGCCCGGTGGCGCGCTCAGTGGCGCCAGCAGCCAGCGGCGCAATTGCTCGTCGGCGCGGCCTTCCTGCCACAGGTTTTGCAGCCAGTGCCGTGCCAGGGTTTCGCCCGCCAGACGAATCGCAGTGATGCTTCCGTGCTCGATGCGCACCCGCTTGCCAATGGCGCGGCGCGGGTCGTCGTAAGCCAGTACCGGCCCCTCGTTGAGCCCCAGGCATTGATCAATCTCGCGTAGCAGTTGCGGATCGGGTGCGCTGGCGCTGGCGGCACGGATCAGTAACGCAGGGCGCTCGCGGCCAGTCAGGCTGAAACTGACGTACGAAAATGTTTCGCAGAGCTGGCGCAGTGTCTCGAAGTTCTGTTGAACATCACCCTCGATCAGGGCGAAAAGGTGCCAAGGTAATTGCGCCGGTTCCAGGCGCACGGCGCTGTGTTTGAGTTCCGGTTGTTTGGACAGCGGGTCAAACGCTGGCACGGTCAAGGTGTTGACCCCGCCCTTGAGGAAGCGGTCACCCCAGTGCATCGGCAAAAACGCCTGCCCCGGGCGCACGCTGTCGTCGCTGCTGACTGGAACAATCACGGCGCCGCGCCGACTCTTGAGGCTGACCAGATCTCCGGGCTGCAGGCGATGACGGCGCAACTCGTCCGGGTGCAGGCTCAACACCGCTTCGCTGACGTGACCGAACAATTGCGCGGCCGTGCCGGTGCGGCTCATACCGTGCCATTGGTCGCGCAGGCGACCAGTGATCAGCGTGAGGGGGAAGCGTGCGTCGCGCTGCTCCTTGGCGGCGCGGTAGGGCTCGGCCACGAACTGCGCACGACCGGTGGCGGTAGGGAATACCGCGTCCAGATACAGCCGCGTAGTGCCTTCACGGGCCCCTATCGGGAAAGGCCACTGTTGCGGGCCGATGGCATCGAGCACTGCATGGCTGATACCCGACAGGTCCAGATCACGGCCAGAGGTCAGGTGCTTGTATTCGTCGAACACCTGGGCTTCAGTTTCAAATGCAAACAGGCTGCTGTGCTCGGGACGCAGATGTTTTTCCAGGCGCTGTGCGAAATCCACCGTAATTGCCCAGTCTGAACGGGCTTCGCCTGGTGCCGGGATGGCTTTGCGTACATGGGAAATACGCCGTTCAGAGTTTGTCACTGTGCCGTCCTTTTCTCCCCAACTGGCGGCGGGCAACAGCAGGTCGGCGAAGGCCGCGGTTTCGGTGGTGTGAAACGCCTCTTGCAGCACCACAAACGGGCAGGCCTGCAACGCCGCCCGCACGGCAGTCTGGTCCGGCATGGATTGCGCGGGGTTGGTGCAGGCGATCCACACGGCCTTGACCTTGCCGCTGGCCATTTGCTCAAAGAGTTCGATGGCGCTCAGGCCGGTGTTCTGCGGCAGTTGCTCAACCCCCCAGTAAGCGGCGACTTCGGCCCGGTGTTCGGCATTGGCCGCATCACGATGGCCGGGTAACAAGTTGGACAGGCTACCGGTTTCGCGCCCGCCCATGGCATTGGGCTGACCGGTAAGCGAGAACGGTCCTGCACCCGGGCGGCCGATTTGCCCGGTGGCCAGATGCAGATTGATCAGGGCGCTGTTTTTCGCGCTGCCGGCGGTGGACTGGTTCAGGCCCATGCACCACAGCGATAAAAAACTTGGCGAGGTGCCTACCCATTCGGCGCATTGCTGCAGTTGCTCGACGCTGATGCCGCACAATTGCGAGACCATCTGCGGGGTGTAATCGCGCACCAGGCTTTTCAGCTCGGGCAGGCCCTGAGTGTGGGCCTGGATAAAGTCGCGATCGACCCAGTCTTCCCACAGCAATAAATGCAAAATTCCGTGAAACAACGCGACGTCGGTGCCCGGTAAAATTGCCAGATGCAGGTCGGCCAGATCGCAGGTATCGGTACGCCGCGGGTCGATAACGATGACTTTCATCTGCGGACGTCGGGCTTTTGCCTCCTCCAGGCGGCGAAACAGTACCGGATGTGCGTAGGCCATATTGCTGCCGACGATCATCACGCAATCGCTCAGCTCCAGGTCTTCATAGCTGCAAGGCGGCGCATCGGCGCCCAGGCTTCGTTTGTAGCCGACCACGGCCGAGGACATGCACAGCCGCGAATTGCTGTCGATATTGTTGGTGCCCACCAGCGCCCGGGCCAGTTTGTTGAAGGCGTAGTAATCCTCGGTCAGCAACTGCCCCGAGATATAAAACGCCACGCTGTCGGGGCCGTGCTCGGCGATGGTGGCGGCGAACACATTGGCCGCGTGATCAAGGGCGCTGTCCCAGTCGATGCGACCACGGGCCAGTGCCTTGCCCAGGCGCAGTTGCGGGTACAGCGCGCGGGCATTGAGGTCGCCGGTCAGGTGCAGGGTCGAGCCTTTGCTGCACAGCTTGCCATAGTTGGCCGGATGCGTCGGATCGCCGCTAACGCCGAGAATACGCTCGCCATCATGTTCGATCAGCACGCCGCAGCCGACCCCGCAGTAGCAGCAGGTGGAGGCGGTGATCTGGCGGCTCATCAGCCTGCGTCCCGCAGGGCCAACTGCACACGGCCATTTTCCACCCGCGCCTGATGGTGGTGGGCGCAACCGATGTCCGGAGCCTGGGCTTCGCCGCTTTGCAGATCGATCTGCCAGTTGTGCAGCGGGCAGGCGACGCGCTTGCCGTAGATCAAACCCTGGGACAACGGGCCGCCCTTGTGCGGGCAGCGGTCGTCGAGGGCGAACACTTCGTCGTCGCTTGTGCGAAAAATCGCGATATCACCCTTCGGTCCGCTGATGATCCGTGAGCCCAGGGTGTTGATTTCTTCAAGTGAACAGATATCGAGCCAGTTCATGCCGGCACCTCCAGATTGTTCACGGGGATGACCTCGAACTCCTTTTTCAGCAACGGCTGCACCAGGCGCTCTTTCCACGGGTCTTGCTCAAACGACAGGGAAAACTGCAGGCGATCATTGAGCGCCTTGCGCCGTTCGGGGTCTTCAAGCACAGCCTTTTTGATGTGCTCCATACCGACCCGTTGCAGGTAATGCACGGTGCGCTCGAGGTAGAAGGCCTCTTCGCGATACAACTGTAAAAAGGCACCGTTGTACTCGCGGACTTCTTCAGCCGTTTTGAGCTTGACGAAGAACTCGGCAACCTCGGTTTTGATCCCGCCATTACCGCCGATATACATCTCCCAGCCTGAGTCCACGCCGATAATTCCTACGTCCTTGATGCCTGCTTCCGAACAGTTGCGCGGGCAACCGGACACTGCCAACTTCACCTTGTGCGGCGACCACATATTGAACAGATCGTGTTCCAGTTCGATGCCCAGTTGCGTCGAGTTTTGCGTGCCGAAGCGGCAGAACTCGCTGCCCACACAGGTCTTTACCGTGCGGATGGATTTGCCGTAGGCATGCCCCGAGGGCATGTCCAGATCCTTCCACACGCCCGGCAGGTCGTGTTTTTTTATCCCCAGCAGATCGATGCGCTGCCCGCCGGTAACCTTGACCATCGGCACGTTGTACTTGTCGGCCACATCGGCAATACGCCTCAGCTCGGAGGGGTTGGTGACGCCGCCCCACATCCGCGGAACCACCGAGTAGGTACCGTCTTTTTGAATGTTTGCGTGAGCCCTTTCGTTTATTAGCCGTGATTGCGGATCATCGCGGGCCTCTCCCGGCCAGGTCGAAATCAGGTAGTAGTTGAGCGCCGGGCGGCAGGTGGCGCAGCCGTTGGGCGAGCGCCAGTTCAGGTAGCGCTGGGTGTCGGCGATGGTCAGCAAATGTTGCTCGCGAATGGCCCGGCGGATTTGTCCGTGGTTCAGGTCGCTGCAGCCGCAGATGGCTTTTTCGCTTTTGGGTTTGACGTCTGCCGCGCCCCCCACGGTGTTGATCAGAATCTGCTCCACCAACCCGGCGCATGAACCGCAGGAGCTGGCCGCCTTGGTGTGCTTTTTGACCTCATCAACGCTGAACAGCCCGTGCTCTTGAATAGCCTTGACGATGGTGCCCTTGCACACGCCATTGCAACCGCAGATTTCGGCGGTGTCGGCCATGCTCATGGCCTTGTCCTGGCCCTGATGGCCGACATCGCCTATGGCATTTTCACCAAACATCAAATGATCGCGGATCTCACCGATGGCGTGATTCTCACGGATTTGCCGGAAGTACCAGCCGCCGTCTGCGGTGTCGCCGTACAGGCAGGCACCCACCAGAATGTCGTCCTTGATCACCAGCTTTTTGTAGACCCCGCCGATCGGGTCGCTGAGGGTGATGATTTCAGTGCCTTCACCGCCCATAAAGTCGCCTGCCGAGAACAGATCGATGCCGGTGACCTTCAGTTTGGTCGACGTGACCGAGCCCTGATAGCGGGCAAAACCCAGTTGCGCGAGGTGGTTGGCGCAGACCTTGGCCTGCTCGAACAGTGGCGCCACCAGGCCGTAAGCGATGCCGCGATGGCTGGCGCATTCGCCGATGGCGTAAATGCGCGGGTCGTAGGTTTGCAGGGTGTCGTTGACGAGAATGCCGCGATTGCAGGGGATGCCCGCCTGCTCGGCAAGCTCGGTATTGGGCCGAATACCGGCAGCCATCACCACCAGATCTGCAGGGATGATCTCGCCGTTCTTGAACTCCACCGAGCCCACCCGGCCATTGCCAGCATCGTGCAGGGCATTGGTCTGTTCGCGCAGGCGAAAATGCAGGCCGCGTGCTTCAAGAGCATTTTGCAGCAGTTGGCCGCTGATCGGGTCGAGTTGGCGATCCAGCAGCCATTCGCCGATATGCACCACGGTCACATGCATGCCGCGCAGCATCAGGCCATTGGCTGCCTCCAGCCCCAGCAGTCCGCCGCCGATGACCACCGCGTGTTTATGGGTTTTGGCGGTATCGATCATCGCCTGGGTATCGGCAATATCGCGGTAGCCGATCACACCGTCCAGGGTGTTGCCGGGGATCGGCAGGATAAAGGGCGTAGAGCCGGTGGCAATCAGCAGACGGTCGTACTCGGCTTCGGTACCGTCTTCGGCGATAACCCGGCGCCTGGCCCGGTCGATCTGCACCACCTTGCGGTTGAGCAGCAGCTTGATGTTGTTGTCCAGGTACCAGTCCAGATCGTTGAGCACTATCTCCTCGAAGGTCTGTTCCCCGGCCAGAACGGGCGAGAGCAGGATACGGTTGTAGTTGGCGTGAGGTTCGGCGCCGAAGACCGTAATCTCGTACAGCTCGTTGCTCAGTTTGAGCAACTCTTCCAGGGTGCGAACCCCGGCCATGCCGTTGCCGATCATCACCAGTTTGAGTTTTTTCATCAGGTTCTCCGCGAGCAAGGCCGGCCTTCTGGGGGGGCATTGCGGCCTTGTTCGACACATTGTGCAAAAACAAAAAAAGGCGTCCCGCTAGTTGCCTAGCGAGGACGCCTTTGTCCTTGTCCCGTTCTCTCGGGAAACCTGGTATTCGTCGTTGAAGACCGGGTTTTATGTTTGATGGATTAGCTAATGCAGTGGTTGTGCCAAGTTGACAAGAGCCCGTGTTTACACGATGTCTGGATATTCGCGGGGTGTTTTTGTGCACCGATGCAATGCGCCTCGCCCGTTATTGGGGCGCCGCTTGCCCTGTAGCGAACACCTTTATGGGTGAGACAGCAAAAATATCAGCACCAGATTTATCAACAACGACACTGATGCCACCGTCCGCCATACCTTTAACGGCTCGCGCTCCAGCAAGGGCCGGGGGCGCACGCTCAAGCTCTGGCGCTCACCCTGCTCCAGTTGTAGCAGCCATTCTTCGGCCGTTTCAAAGCGTTGCGCCGGATTGGCGGCAACCCCGCGCTCAAGGTTATGGGCAATCCACTCCGGCAGATCGGGTCGATAACGACTGGCGCTGACAGGCATACCAAAGCGCGGACGCTGAAATGCTTCGATTTCTCCGTAGGGGTAATGCCCGGTCAGCAGGTAATACAACGTCACGCCCACGGCGTAGAGATCCTGTCCGGGGCTGGGTTTTTCGCCGCGAAAGGCTTCCGGGGAGAGATAACTGGGTGTGCCGGGCAACGTTGATGGCAGATCCTCCGACAGACCGGGGCAGTAGGCCAGCCCAAAGTCCAGCAAGCGCAATTCACCGTCGTCACCCAGCAACAGATTGTGCGGTTTGATATCGCGATGAAAAATCTGCCGTCGGTGTAACAGGCCCACAGCTCGCAACAGGCGCTCGGCCAGATCCAGCCATTGTGCCAGGGGCAGAGGCCCGCGCTTGGTATAGAGATTTTCCAGGGTGGTGCCTGGATATTCACGCATCACGTAGTACAAATGCTGACGCTGGCTGGCGGGGTGCACCTCGGGGAAATGACGACCCGCCACGCGCTTGAGGAACCATTCTTCCGATAGCAGCGCTTGCCCTGCCAGGTGATCGTCGTGCAGATGGGCCGGCAGGGTTTTCAGTAGCCAGGGCTGTTGCTGCGCATCCCGCACCCGGTAGAGCAGTGATTGCTGGCTCTGGCCAACATGGCTTTCGACCTGCCAGTTTTCAAAGTGTTGCCCCGGTTTGAGCGCGGGCGGTAGTGGCCATTGCTGCAGTTGCGCCAGGGCGTCGCCGATGGCGCTTTCCCCCAGAGCGTCGACCCTCACCAGCAGAGCGCTGGCATTGTCCTGACTGCCTGCCCGATGCGCGGCATTCACCAGCGTGCTGGCGGCGCTTTGCAGGTCGGGAAGATCACGCAACAGGGCGGCTATGGCGGTATCGCCCAGGGTCGACCATATACCGTCACTAAGCAGCACAAAGGTCTCGCCCTGTTGCAGTTCACCGTCCAGAAAATCCACCACCAGATACTGATCCAGCCCCAGCGCCCGCTTGAGCACATGCTGCATACCCGGCTGGTCCCAGACGTGGTCTTCACTGATGCGCTGCAAGGTTGTGGCGTGCCAGCGGTAGACCCGGCAATCACCCACATGGGCCAACGTAAAACGCCTGCCGCGCATGACCACAGCACTTACCGTGGTCAGCAGCGGTTGCCCGCCGCCATTGGCGCGCAGCCAGCTATTTTGCGCTTGCAGCAAACGCTCCAGTGCCTGGGCGACGCTCCAGGTCTCTGGTGTGGCGTAGTAGTCCAGCGCCAGTGCCTGCAAGGTCGAACGGGCGGCCAGGCCGCCATCGGCGCATTGGCTGACGCCATCGGCAATGGCAAATAAATGCCCCTTGCTTGCCGCCAGCATGGGCACAGGCGTGACCTCGCGCAGTGCGTCCTGATTCTCTGCGCGAGGGCCGATGGCGCTGGCGTGGGCGAAACTCAGTTGCAGACTCATCGCAGTCTCACACTCGGGCAGCGGTCACGGCAGCCGAGCCCCACGTTGTTCTCCAGCGGCGCTTGACCCCGTGCAGGCCGAACCAGGCCAGTACGCCAAGGCTGGCAAATAACCACAAGGCCAATTGATAGCTGCCGGTGCTTTGTTTAATCGCGCCCATGCCTGCTGCGAGGGCGAAACCACCAATGCCGCCTGCCATGCCGATCAAGCCCGTCATAACGCCAATTTCACGACGAAAGCGCTGAGGCACCAATTGGAAAACTGCCCCGTTACCTGCACCCAATCCCAGCATTGTGCAGACGAAAAGCGCCAGTGCTGCATAGGAGCTTGGCAGGTTGAAACCTACGGCGGCGATGCTGATGGTCGCCAGGGTGTACATCCCCAACAGGGTACGAATACCGCCGAAGCGATCCGCCAGCGCACCGCCCAGCGGCCGCATCAAACTACCGCCAAACACACAGGCCGCGGTGTAGTAGCCGGCAGTCACCGGGCTTAGTCCGTATTGATCGTTAAAATAGCCGGGCAGGGCGCTGGCCAGGCCGATAAAGCCGCCGAACGTCACGCTGTAGAAAAACATGAACCACCAACTGTCGCGGTCGCCCAGGGCCTTGAAGTAATCACTCATGGACTTGGCCACGGGCCGTTCCGGGGCGTTTTTGGCCAACCAGGCAAACACGAAAATGCACAGCACCAGCGGGATCAGGGCAAAGCCGAACACATTGCTCCAGCCATAGGCCGCTGCCAGCACCGGGGCCAGTAGCGCAGCGAACACCGTGCCAGAGTTGCCTGCACCGGCGATGCCCATTGCCTTGCCCTGGTGTTGCGGTGGATACCACTGCGAGGCCAGCGGCAACGCAACGGCAAACGAGGCGCCAGCCATGCCCAGAAACAGTCCCAGCAAAAGAGCCTGCTCGTAGCTGTGAATACCGTGCTTCCAGGCCACAAACAGCGCACCAATAACAATGACCTGACCGATCAGCCCGGCGGTTTTGGGAGACAGGCGATCAGCCAGCAGGCCCATCACAAAGCGCAGCACGGCGCCCGCGAGGATCGGCGTGGCCACCACCAGCCCACGCTGTTGCGTGGTCAGGTGCAGGTCGGTGGCGATTTGCACGGCCAGTGGGCCGAGCAGATACCAGACCATAAAACTCAGGTCGAAATACAGAAACGCCGCGAACAGGGTTGGAGTATGGCCGGACTTCCAGAAGCTTGAATTCATCGCGCACCTCAACGGTTGATCGTTTTTAGAAGAAGAGTTGCGATGGGGCGCCGTAACGGCCGCACCACCGGCCCCGGTCGCTGGGGCCAAAACGAAAAAACGCCGCTGCCGGATCCGCCATGGGCGAATCAGGGGAGCGACGTCTCTGTCGTAGATGGGGCAACCGCCGTTGGTTACCGGTAAGGATTGCTTAGCGAAAACTGTGCCAATTGAGGAGGATCATGGGTCAACCCAGAAGCTCACTCATGGCTATGATCTGTTCCGCCACCTGTATCAGTTTTTGTTGGCGGCTCATGGCCTGGCGGCGCATCAGGGTGTAAGCCTCTTCTTCGTTGCAGCTTTTCATCTTCATCAGCAGACCCTTGGCCAGTTCGATGCGCTTGCGCTCGGCCAGTTGCTGGTCGCGGGCATGCAGTTGGGCGCGCAGGGCTTGGTCGCTCTCGAAGCGAGCCATGGCCACATCGAGAATTGGCTGCAAGCGCTGTGCGTGAATGCCTTCGACAATGTAGGCGCTAACCCCTGACTTGATCGCCTGACGCATCACGCCGGGGTCGTGCTCGTCGGTGAACATGACAATCGGTCGTGGTTGGTCCCTAGACACCAACACCACTTGCTCCATCACATCGCGGCTTGGCGACTCGGTATCGATCAGGATCACGTCCGGGCGCACCGTTTCGACGCGAGCAGGCAGGTCGATGGTCAGGCCCGATTCATCGATTACCTCAAATCCGGCTTCACTCAGCGCGGCTTTCAGGCGGCCGACTTTTTTCGCCGTGTCGTTGATCAGCAAGATACGCAGCATGGGGGTGGCTCCGGTCAACGACGGGCAGCAAGAGGAGCGCGGGTGCTCATGGCATGCAGCGCAAAGCTTCGGGCATAGCCTGCGGGATCCGAGCCGTCCCACACCTTGCCATCGAGCAACTGGCTGCTGCGCATGTTTGCGGCACCTGCCGGCACGTTAACGGCGTTGGCCGCGTCGCGGTACAGGGCCAATTGCTGAACCTGACGGGCAACACCGAGGTAGTCCGGGTCTTCGCGCAGCAAGCCCCAGCGGCGGAACTGGGTCATAAACCACATGCCATCGGACAGGTACGGCAGGTTGACCTCGCCGTCACCATAAAAACGCAGGGCGTGCGGGTCTTGCCAGTGCTTGCCCAGGCCGTCGTTGTAGTCGCCGAGCAGACGCGGCGCGATGCACTCTACGGGTGCATTCAGGTACTCGGGGGCGCTCAGCAACTGCGCGGTACTGCGCCGGTTTTCGTCGTTCTGCTCGATAAAGCGGCTGGCTTCCAGGATCGCCATCACCAGCGCCCGGGCGGTATTGGGGTACTGCTCGACAAACGCCCGGGTACAGCCCAGGACTTTTTCCGGGTGATCGGGCCACAGCGCCTGGGTGGTGGCGAGGGTAAACCCCATATTCTGTGCAACCGCGCTGGCAGCCCACGGCTCGCCGACGCAAAAGCCGTCAATGCGACCTGCCAGCAAGTGCGCAACCATCTGTTGCGGTGGTACCACTACGCTGTTGACGTCTTGCAGCGGATGAATGCCCTGACTCGCCAGCCAGTAATACAGCCACATGGCATGAGTGCCCGTGGGAAAAGTCTGGGCGAAGGTCAGTTTCGATCGACTTTGGTGCACGTGTTGTTGCAGCGCCTCAGGACGGGTCACGCCCAGGGCCTGTAAACCGTGGGAGAGGTTGAGGCTCTGGCCGTTTTGGTTAAGCCCCATGAGTACGCTCATGTCGGTGGCCGCCACGCCGCCAATGCCCAGGTGCACGGCGTAGATCAGCCCGTAGAGGCTGTGGGCGGCGTCGAGCTGGCCGTTGACCAGATTGTCCCGCAGGCTGGCCCAGGACGACTGGCGCTTGAGGTTCAGCGTCAGCCCGAAGGGCTGGGCGAACCCTTGAGTGGCGGCCACCACCACCGAGGCACAGTCGCTTAGGGCCATAAAACCAAGGTTGATTTCGGTTTTTTCCGGGGCATCGCTGCCGTTGACCCAGGCCAGAGGGCCGGCGAGTGATTCGTTCATGGGAGGCAGCACCTTGGCAAAAGCATACTGCGAGGGTGCAAGGCATATGCCAGAGGTGTTGACCCAGTTGAAAACCTGGATTTTACAGGGCTTTGGATTTGCGCTTGCCTTTAATGGGGTGGCTTACTTCAAGCGGTCTTGCGCCTTGCGATACGCGGTCTCGTGTTCGCGCTTGTCAACGGCGACGACGAACACCACAACCTCTTGATCAATGACCTGATAGATCAGTCGGTAACCCGCGCTGCGTAACTTGATTTTGTAGCAATCGGGCAGCTTGCGCAGCCGGTTGGCTTCAACGCGGGGGTTGAGCAACACCTCTGACAGTTTGCTCTTGAATTGCTGCCTGACCGGTCTGCGAGCTTGTGCCATTCCTTGAGTGCGCGCTGGTCAAACTCAAACTCAAGATCAAAGGTCATCCAGTGTTACCTTGACCCTTTGTGGTGCCGCCAGGCGTTCGCGCACAGTGTTGATGAGGGCTTCGTCTTCTTCGGTTACCAGCATGGGGCGAAAGGGCAGTTGGCCGCGTTCGGCTACGTACTGAAATGCCTGGCGGACCAGTTCAGAGGGGGTGACACCCAGGCGCTCAAGTTCCTGGTAAGCGCGGGCTTTGAGTTCATCGTCAATGCGAATGTTGATGGAGGCCATGGCTTTGACTCGTGTAATGACGTTTGTCATTACGCTGACCTCTGCCCGTTTCTTTTACAAGTGCCATTGGGCGGTTAAGTGTTCTGCGTTGTTCATATGCGCTCCTGAATTTAAGCCACCAAACCAAAGAAGGGTGGTCAGTTCTGTGAGCCTAGCTAGAGATAATCAGGTGATTCGTACGACGATTCGCTTTCATTCCCGTGAAACATCCGAGCGTAATTCCGCTCGCTTGCGCCTGTCCAAATCGGGGAAGAGTCTCGCTCCACCGCTGCTCAATGGCCGGTTGCCACGTCGTAAAGCGGTTATGCGCGAGCCAGGCAAACAGGTGAATAATTGAAAGGGTTATTAACTTACAACTGAAAAGTTTATAACCATTTAACGCCGCTAACACCGGACATGTTCTATAAAACTGCTCATCTATCGTTAGACTAAAAAGTGATTGGCTGCCCGAGTTTTTATGCCTTTATGATCTGTTCACAACAACTCGTGAAGCAGGAGTGGGGCGATGACTATTCAAGTAAAACCCGTAGCGGGTCGAATTGGTGCACAACTTGAAGGCGTAAAACTGGGCGGTGATATCAGTGGCGAAACATTCGAGTTTATTCATCAGGCCTTGTTGAAATATAAAGTCCTGTTCTTTCGCGACCAGCATTTAAGCGACGCCGAGCACGAAGCATTTTCCCGCCGCTTCGGTGATCAGGTGCCCCACCCGACCGTGCGCTCTGCCGAGCAAAGTTCCGCCATCCTGCACCTGGACGCCAAGGAAACCCGCGCCAACTCCTGGCATACCGATGTGACCTTTGTGGCCAATTACCCGAAAATCTCCATCTTGCGCGGTGTGGTCATTCCACCCTATGGCGGCGACACAGTGTGGGCCAATACCGCATCGGCTTATAACGATTTACCCGAGCCGTTAAAGCAACTTGCGGACAATTTGCGCGCTCTGCACACCAATGTTTATGACTATGCGACGCCTCGCGGTACCGATGAGTCCGGTCTCAAGCGCTATCGCGAACAGTTCACTGCCGAAGTTTATGAAACTGAACATCCGCTGGTTCGCGTTCACCCGGAATCGGGCGAAAGAAGTTTGTTGCTGGGCCACTTTGTCAAAGATATTCAGGGTGTGAGCAGCAACGATTCCAAGCAACTGATTCGCCTGTTCCATGACCGCATTACCCATGTCGACAACACCGTGCGCTGGCGCTGGCAGGAAGGTGATGTGGTGATCTGGGATAACCGCGCCACCCAGCATATTGCGATCAACGACTACGGCGATGCCCCGCGCATCGTACGTCGCACCACCATCGACGGCGATGTGCCGGTGGGTGTCGACGGCCGCCTGAGCCAGGCGCTCAAGCCGACCCCGGACACCCGCTCGCCGAAAACCGAAGCCGACAAAAAACACCTCGCCGCCTGACGGGCCGCGCCTTATTGCTTCAAGGAAGACCTGCCCATGGCCACATTCAAAGTAAATGCCCTGTTGCGCAAGACCCGCATTGCCGCCGTGCTGGCGGCGGTCATGGCTGTTCCGCTGGCCGAGGCCGATGTGTTGCGCGTCGGTGTGGCGAGCGCCGGTGGCGGTGATCCGGTCACGTTCAGTGGCTCGCCGCTGGGCATCGTGCGTAACCAGCAACTGCTGGAAAAAGCCTTCGCCGGCACCGGCACCGAGGTGCAGTGGTTCTTCTTCAAAGGCGCTGGCCCTGCGGTCAACGAAGCGTTGTCCAACCAGCAGCTGGACTTCGCCTATCAGGGTGATCTGCCGGCGGTGGTCGGGCGCTCCAACGGGCTGGACACCAAACTGCTGGCAGCACTGGGGGTGCGGGCCAACCTGTATCTGGCGGTGCCAAAGGGCTCTGACATCAAGACCATCGAAGACCTCAAAGGCAAGAAGGTCGCGGTGTTTCGCGGCACCAACGGTCATCTGGTGTCGATCAACCTGCTGGCAGCGCACGGCATGAGCGAGCGCGATATCAAGGTGATCAACCTCGATGCCGGCAGTACCCAGGCAGCCCTGGTTTCCAATGGCGTGGATGCGGCCTTCGGTGGTCGTGAGCTGTTCAAGCTGCGTGACAAGGGCCTGATCGACATCGTTTACGACAACCCTGCCCAGGATGTGCGCTACACCCGTCAGACCGCCTTGGTGGTGCGCGGTGCCTATGAAAAAGAGCACCCGGGCAATGTGCAAAAAGTCGTCGATACCCTGGTGGATGCGGCGAAATGGGCGTCCGAAGACAGCCATCGTGATGAGGTGTTCAGCGAGTGGGCCAAGAGCAATGACCCGGTGGACTCACTGCGCGCCGACTTTACCGGGGTGAGTTTGCGAGACCGGAATTCGCCGCTGATCGACACCTTTCTGGTGAGTCGCTACCAGGCAGTGGCAGAGCAGGCCAAGGACGAAAAGCTGATCCGCCGCCCGGTGAGTATCGAAGGCTGGTTTGAGCCGAACTATTTGCAGACCGCGTTGAAAGCCAAGGGCCTGGAGAGCTTCTGGACGGCCTATGGCGTGGATGGCAAACAGCCCGCCGGCAATGCGGTAGCGGGCAAGTAACTGCATACCCTTATGGGGATACCCCTGTGGGAGCCCACAGGGACTCCGTTTTTTGTAGTAGCAACAAAGGAGCCAGGCATATGGCCAGGGCACAGACCGTCATACCGCAGCAGTACGCACCGGCGCTACCCAAGGGCAACGTCAAGCGTTTGCCACCGGCCCCGGCACGCCCGGTACGCAAGGTCGAAGTGCCGCGCACCTCGGCCTGGGCCACGACCCTGGGTGACCGGAGCTTGCCCTGGCTCTTGCCGCTGACCCTGCTGGGCCTGTGGTATCTGGGGGTTGAGCAGGGCTGGCTGTCAGAGCAGGTCTTGCCGCCACCAGCCTATGTTTACGAAACCCTGTCGGATCTCTTTGCTTCTGGCGACCTGTGGATAAATGCTGCCGCCAGCCTGCAGCGGGTAGTCGTCGGGTTTGCCCTGGGGGGCGCTATCGGTGTGGCGCTGGGGCTGGCGATGGGGTTGTCGAAAACCGTCGAGGATTATCTGCTGCCCACCTTCAATGCCATTGTGCAAATCCCGGTGTTGGGCTGGTTGCCGTTTGCCTTGTTGCTGTTCGGCATCGGCGAGCCGCTCAAGTACGTGCTGATTGCCAAGGCGGCGATGGTGCCGATCACCCTATGCACCTTGCAGGCTTTCCACCAGGCGCCCAAGGGCTTGCTGGAAGCAGGGCGGGCCTATGGTTTCAGCCGCTGGCAGAGTGTGGTGTTTATCGTGTTGCCGGCGGCTATCCCGACCCTGTTTACCGGCCTGCGCCTGGGCTTCACCAAGGCCTGGCTGTCGCTGGTAGTGGTTGAGCTGGTGGCGTCTAGCGAAGGGCTGGGTTACCTGATTGTCTATGGTCGCCAACTGTTCCAGCTGGATCTGGTGATGGCCGCCGTGGTGGTGGTCGGGGCGATCGGCCTGGTGATCGACCGTGGTTTTGATTATGCCGAGCGCCGCCTTAATCGTGGCCGCGCACCGGTAGCGGGGCGCCTGTCATGAGCAGCGCATTGGCTATCAGTCATGGCAGCAGCCGTCGCTATCGCGGCTGGGTGTTGCCGATCAGTGCCGTCGCCCTGTGGTGGCTGGCTTCGCATATGGGCTGGAGCCAGTCCGGGCTGCTGGTTTCACCGGAGAAAGTGGCGGCCACGGCCTGGGACCAGATCGCTTCGGGCAAGTTCTGGCGGGCCATCAGCGCCAGCCTGACGCGCAACCTGAGCGGCTTTTTTATCGGCACCACCCTGGGCCTGGTGCTGGGTTGCCTGCTGGGCCTGTCGCACTATTTCGAGCGTTTGGTCGGCCCGAGCTTCAACACCTTCAAACAGATTTCGCTGTTCGCCTGGATCCCCCTGATCTCGGTGTGGTTCGGCCTGGGCGATGTGGCCAAGGTGGTGTTTTTGTCACTGGCGGCCCTGGTGCCGGTGGTGGTCAATACCTGCGACGGCCTGCGCAATGTGCCGCCCAACCTGCTGGAAGTGGCGCGGGTCTACCGCTTCAGCCGTTGGCAGACCATCGTCGGAGTCATGCTGCCCGCCGCCTTGCCCTCGATTTTCACCGGGCTGTATCTGGCGCTGGTGTACTCGTGGCTGGCGACCATCGGCGCCGAATATCTGCTGGTGTCGGGGGAGGGCATCGGCAACACGCTGATCGATGGCAGCGAGCATTTCATGATGGACCTGGTGCTGTTCGGCATGGTGGTCATCGGCCTGGTGGGCTGGAGCCTCAATGCCCTGGCCCGAATTTTTGAGCGACGCATGCAACGCCTGTACGGCATTGAACCGCGTTGATCGGCACTTTCAAAAGGATTGCAGCATGCTCAATAACAGCCTGACCCTGGAAAACATCAGCAAGCGCTTTGCTTCGCGCCCCGGTAGCAGCAGCCAGTTGCAAGTGCTGGACAATATCCAGCTGGATATCGCTCCCGGCGAATTTATCAGCATCGTCGGTGCCAGCGGTTGCGGCAAGTCCACCCTGCTGCGCCTGATTCTGGGCCTGGACGAGGAGTACGAGGGGCGCATCCTGCTCAATGGCCAGCCCATCGACGGCACGGGGCTGGAGCGCGGCATCGTGTTTCAGGATCACCGTTTGTTCCCCTGGCTCAACGTTGAACAGAACGTTGCCGTGGCGCTGAAAAACTCGCCGCTGAGCACAAAGGAAAAGCGCGACACCGTGCGCGAACATATCGAACTGGTGGGCCTGCAGGACTTTATCGACGCCTACCCGCACCAGATTTCCGGCGGCATGGCCCAGCGTGTGGCGATTGCCCGGGGGCTGGTCAACCGCCCCAGCGTGCTGTTGCTCGACGAACCCCTTGGCGCCCTCGATGCGCTGACCCGGGCGCGCTTGCAGGGCGAGCTGCAAAACATCTGGGCCAAGGAAAAAATCACCATGATCCTGGTGACCCACGATGTGGATGAGGCTGTGTTTCTCGGTGATCGCGTGGTGGTCATGCAGCCCAACCCTGGGCGTATCCGGCGCATCCTCGATATCGACCTGCCGCGCCCGCGCAACCGCAGTGACAGCCGCTTTATCGCCCTGCGCGACGACGTGCTGAGTGACTTCGCCGAATTGCATTGAACCCCTGCCACCTGAATTCAGAGAACAGAACATGTCCGAACGTCAGCTCAGCCTCAACCTGTTTATCTACCCCAACGGCCATCACGAAGCCGCCTGGCGCCACCCGCAGTCAGTGCCGGAGTCGTCCATGGACATTGGCTACTACCAGCAGCTGGCGTTACGCGCCGAGCGCGAAAAGCTCGATGCGATTTTCTTTGCCGACTCGCCGTCACTGGCCGAAAGCGGCCGCGAAGGCCTGCGCATCCGCTTCGAGCCGGTGACCTGGCTGGCAGCCATTGCGGCGGTTACCCAGCGCATCGGCCTGATTGCCACGGCCAGCACCACCTACAGCGAACCTTACAACCTGGCGCGTTCGTTCAGCGCGCTGGATCACCTGAGCAAGGGCCGTGCGGGCTGGAACATTGTCACCACCTCAATGGCTGCCGCAGCGGCCAACTTTGGGCTTGATGAACACCCTTCGGCCCATGATCGCTACGCCCAGGCCGAAGAGTTCGTACAGGTGGTCGGTGACCTGTGGGACAGCTGGGAAGACGATGCGCTGGTGCTGGATAAAACCGCCGGGGTATTTGCCGACAGCGGCAAGGTGCACTCGATCAACCACGTCGGCGCTTACTATAAGGTCAAGGGCCCGCTGAACTCGCCGCGTTCGCCCCAGGGGCGACCGGTGCAGGTGCAGGCCGGTTCATCCGAGGATGGTCGTGATTTTGCCGCCAGGCATGCTGAAGCCATCTTTACCGCGCACCAGACACTGCAAAGCGCCACGGAATTTGCCAATGACATCCGCGCCCGGGCGAAAGCCGTGGGCCGCGACCCGCGCCAGCTGAAAATTCTTCCGGGCATCAGCCCGTATATCGCCAGCACCGAAGCCGAAGCGCAGCGCAAGTTTGATGAACTCAATGAACTGGTATTGCCCCACGTGTCCCTGGGCCAATTGCGGCGCATGTTGGGTGTGGACTTGTCGGGTCAGGATCTGGACGCCCCGTTTCCGCGCCATCTGATCAACTTCGAAGGCGTCGAAAGCCAGTCCAGCCGCTTCAAGCTGATCATCGATATTGTCGACCGCGAAAACGTTACCTTGCGCCAGCTGATCAACCGCCTGGCGGGGGCGCGCGGGCATTGGGTGCCGGTGGGTACCCCGGTGCAGATTGCCGACTTGATTGAGCAGTGGTTCCGCAGCGGTGCGGCGGATGGTTTCAACGTGATGCCGCCGGCATTCCCCGATGGTTTTGACGTCTTCCTCGATGAAGTGCTGCCGATCTTGCGCCAGCGCGGGTTGTTCCGCGGTGAGTATGCGGGCAGCACCTTGCGCGAACACTACGGCCTGACTCGCCCGGAGTCGCGCTACACCCTGAAAACCGCCTGACTCCCCCCACCCTAGTGGGAGCGAGCCTGCTCGCGAAGCAGGCCTTGATGCCTTCGCGAGCAGGCTCGCTCCCACAATTCAAAACCCACAAGGAGCGGGCATGAACCCGATCAACAACAGAAGAGCATTCCTGCGTAGTTGCGCGGTATTGGGTGCGGTCGGCGCTGCGGGCATTCTGCTGCCCGGCTGCGAAAAAAAGGACAGCGGCGCTAAAAGCGCCGCCGTGATCAAGAGCCGCGCCGATCAGGTGGTGGACTTCAAATACCCCGACAACCCCTCATTCGATCTGGTCTATGTCGCCGACTCCCTCGGCTATTTCGAAGGCTCGCGGGCACGGCCCAAGTACATCGGCCGTATTGCCGCGCCCCAGATCATTCCATTGACCGGCACCGGCGAAATAGACTTCGGCGCGCGCATGGTACCGCTGGTGATTTCAGCCATCGCCAGTGGTCTTGACCTCAAGGTGGTGGCCGCCGGCGGCAAGACCCTGCAAGAGGCTCCGCACATGAAATACTTCGTGCGCGACGACTCCGGCATCGTCAAACCCAAAGACCTGGAAGGCAAGACCGTAGGCTTCAACAGCTTTGGCGCCTGCGCCGAATTTGTCACCAAAAAGTACCTGCGCGAGCAGGGCGTCAATGTCGACAAGATCAACTGGGTGGTGGTGCCGGACAACCAGGCCGAGCAGACCCTGGCCACCGGCAATATCGACATTGCAATCATTCATCCGCCATCGTCCGGCGGTGCCGAGCATAACCCGGCATTGCGCAAGCTGTGGAGCGACTACGATCTGGATGGCGGATTGGGCGGCATGGCGCCCTACAGTGTGTATGGCAAGTTCAGCCGCGAGAACCCGGAGGCTACCCGCGACGTTGTAAACGCGATCGCCCGCGCGGCCAACTGGGTCAATGCCAACCCCGACGACGCGCGCAAAATTACCTCCGAGCGTATCGGCATGAAGCTCGAGCTGGTGGAGCGCTTTGCCTATGTCGATGACCTGGTAGTGACCGAGCCGCCGATTCAGTACTACATCGACATTCTCGAAAACGAAGGCAAGATCAAAAAAGGTTCGATAGGGGTCAAGGATGTCTACACCAACGACTTCAACCCGTTCGCCCGGGGGCATGCCTGATGCCGGAACACAAGATCGTCGCCCGTGACCTGAGCATGGAGTACCGGGCCTTGAATGATGCGGGACGAGAGGAGCGGGTGCCCGTGCTGGAGGGGTTTGACCTGCAGCTACGCGAGGGCGAGTTCCTGTCCATCCTCGGGCCTTCGGGCTGCGGCAAGTCGACCTTTATGAATATCCTTGCAGGGCTTGCGCACAAGACCGGCGGCGACCTTCTGGTCGATGGCCGGCCCCTGCAGGGCATCAACCGTAACCAGGGTGTTGTGTTCCAGGGCTATGCATTGCTGCCCTGGCGCACGGTGCTCGACAACATTGCCGTGGGCCTGGAGATCCGCGGGGTGGCCAAGGCCCGGCGGCTGGAAACTGCCCGCGAATACCTGGAGCTGGTGGGCCTCAATGGCTTCGCCTCGCGCTACCCTCACGAGTTGTCCGGCGGCATGCGCCAGCGCGTAGCGATTGCCCGCTCGCTGGCCTACAACCCGGATGTGCTGCTGATGGACGAACCTTTCGCCGCCCTCGACGCGCAAACCCGCGAGACCCTGCAGAGTGAGTTGCTGCGCATTTGGGATACGCACAAAAAAACCATCGTGTTTATTACCCACAGCCTGGACGAGGCGATTTTCCTGTCGGACCGGGTGGCGGTGATGACCCAGCGCCCGGGGCGGATCAAGGAGATCTTCGACATCGACCTGCCGCGCCCGCGCCAGCCGGAATTGCGTAATACCCAGGCCTTTGTGCACTACCGCCAGCGTGCCTGGGAAGCCCTGCGCGACGAGGTCACAGACGTGGCCCGTGAGCCCGTTGCGGCGCCAGTGCCTCAGAACTGGCAGAGCATCGCGACCCTGGGTGGTTATCGGATTGGAGTGTAAACATGGGCTTTAAATTGACTTCACGGCGGGTGATCGAAAGCTCGGTGGGTATTGTCCTGTTCCTCGCCCTCTGGGAGGCCTTGCCGCAATTGGGCGTGGTCAACCCCGGCTACCTGAGCCCGCCATCGGCGGTGCTGGGTGCGGTGCTGGACCTGGCCAGCAGTGGCGATCTGATCAAGCACTTGCAGGCCAGCCTGTTTCGTTCCTTTGCCGGACTGCTGCTGGCGATTGCCTGCGGTGTCAGCCTGGGGTTGATAATGGGCTGGTTTGCACGGGTCGAGCATGTGCTTGATCCGTTGTTGCAGTTCTTCCGCCAGACCTCGGCGCTGGCATTGTTTCCGGTGTTTATTCTGTTTCTGGGTATCGGTGAACTGTCGAAAATCGCGATCATTTTCTGGGCGTCGTTCTGGCCGATCCTGTTGAGTACCATCAGCGGCGTTAAGCAGGTCGACGGGTTGCTGATCAACTCGGCGCTGTCGATGGGCGCGAACCGCTGGTTTCTGTTTACCAAAATAGTGCTGCCGGCGGCGTCGCCGTCGATCTTTACCGGGATTCGTCTGGCGGGTGCGTATTGCATCACGGCACTGGTGGCCGCCGAGATGATTGGTGCTCATTCCGGGTTGGGCTTCCTCACGCTGAACTCCCAGGAGGTGTTCCAGATTCCCAGCATGTACGCAGGCATTTTGCTGCTGGCGGTGGTGGGTTTGCTGCTCAACTTTTTGCTGGCCTTGCTGGAACGGCGCTTTACCTACTGGCGCCGGGGCTTGCGCCACGGTGGTTAGGTGGCTGGCAGCAGTGGTGGTTGGCGCTGTGTCGCTGGTCGCCTGGCAATGGCCATTGGCACCGGGTGAGATGCCTCGTGGGCCGCTGTTGCAGGCAGCCGAACAGCGCCAGGTCTTGCGTGTGGGCGTACGCAGTTACCCACGGCCGAGCCTGGGGCAAGAGGCGCTGGTGGCTGAGCCGGATGAACTGGACAGTCAGTTGGCCGAGGCCCTGGGGGCTTACCTTGGACTGAAGGTGCAGTTGCAGGCATTGCCGCAGAGTGGCCCGTTGAGTGACGGCCACCTCGACCTGGTCATTGCCGGCAGTCTGAAACTGCCGGTCGAAGCTGACCGGGTGGCGAGCTTGCGGGATTTGCCGGTGCAGTACCGTGCGGGGGCGTTGATTGGCTTGCGCAATGCTCCCGCCCGTCCTGTGCGCGGGCAAAGCGTATGCCTGGCGATGGGTAGCCCGTGGGCGCAAACCCTGCAGCAACAGGGCGCCGAGCTGCGCACTTATGTGTCGTCGATCCGTGCCGCGGTGGCGTTTATGGCGGGCGAGTGCAACCTGCTGGCTGAAGAGCGCAACAGCTTGCAGGCGCTGGCACAGGCGCCGGACTGGCGCTTCTATGCGCTGTTACCGCAAACCTTGAAGGCAAGCAGCGACCTGCGGGTTTACCTGCCCGTAATCGACAAGCAGAGCCGCGCGTTGATCAATGCGGCACTGCGCGACTGGCAGGCCCGTGGCGGCCAGAACCGTGCATGGGAGCTGCGCAGCAATGCGTTGCTGGTGGACAGCCTGAAGATCGGCGACGGGCTGGTGTGTCACTGAGCGATATCACGCCACGGTGGGAGCGGGCTTGCTCGCGATGCAAACGGTGAGGTCTGTCAGGCAAACCGCGTCGATACCATCGCGAGCAAGCCCGCTCCCACAGGGTTTACTCCGCCACACCAATGCGCCATTGCGCCGGTGGCGGTGTGGCGTTCACCGCAAAATCCCCCACGATGCGACTCTTGTAAATACGCGGGTTATGCGACGACAGCGTGCGCGCATTGCGCCAGAAACGGTCCAGTCCCAAGGGCTTGAGGGTGGCCGATGCACTCAGTGCATCAAACAGATCGCCACTGGCCTTGATGATCAAGTCCGAGACTATGGTTTGCGACTGCGCCACTTCCAGTTCGGCAATATTCACGGCGTGGCTCAGGGCGTGTTCATCATTGCTCAAATGGGCCTGATGGACTCGCTCCAGCGCCTGGAAGTTCTGCGCTGCAATAGCGCCGGCGGCATAGGCCGCGCTGCGCAGGTTGCCCACCACTTGCAGCACTTGCGGGTCGTGGGCCACGCGCGGTGCATTGCCGCTGCTGAAGCTGCGGGTGCGCCTGGCCACATGCCCGGCAGTTTCGTCGGCCAGCGCGCGGCCAATCCCGGTCAGGGTTGCCGTGTGCACAGACTGGAAAAAAGCCGGTGAATAGCGAAAGCGGTTTTCAGCCAGAATCACATTGAGCGGATCCACCGGCACTTCGCGAAAATGCGCGGTGCCGCTGGCGGTCAACGTCTGGCCGAAACCGTTCCAGTCGTCGATGATTTCCACCCCCGGATCATTGGTGCGCACCGTCACCGATACGCGCTGTTCATCCGGGTTGTTGGCGCTGACATCGACCCAGTCGGCATACAGCGCACCGGTGGTGTAGAACTTGCTGCCACTCAATTGCCAGTGGCCGCCGTGAAGGCTCAGGCGGGTGCCGAATTCAAGCTGTTTGGCATTGCCCACTTCGCCGGACGCCGGGCTGACGGTTTCGCCACGACCCAGGCGCTCCAGCCACACGCCCTGATACTCAGGGTCGCGACTATTGAGCAGGTTTTCACAAAAACCGAAGTGCCCGCGCAATGATTGCACCAGGTTTGAATCGGCCTCGGCCAGTTCGATCAGCAGGTTGAACAGTTCCGGCAGGCTGGCGCCGGCACCACCATATTCCTTGGGCACGCGCAGGGTGGTGAAGCCTGCCTCCTTGAGCCATTGCAACTCCTGGAGCGGCAAGCGCCGCTCCAGTTCGCGATCTACGGCTCCTTGACGAATCTGCGCAAAGACCGGCCGATAACGGGCCGCCAATGCTTCGTATCGCGCCGACGGGACGGCGCCCCAGGCAGAGTCAATTTGCGACATGTCGTGCTCCTTGGCGTTGAGCGGATTACCAGCCGACGGCAAAGCGCAGGCCGGATACAGGTTGAGGGGCCGGTTCCGGCGCAGCGGCGCCGGGTATCGCCGCCAGCAGGCGACGGGTGTAGGGGGGCCGGGGTGAATGCCAGAGGGTTTGCGGGGTGGCCTGTTCGACGATTTGCCCTTGCTCCATCACCAGAATCCGGTCGGCGAAATAGCGCACTACCGACAGGTCGTGGGAGATAAACAGATAGGACAGGCCCAGCTCTTCGCGCAGCTCCACCAGCAGGTTGAGGATCTGCGCCTGGGTCGAAACATCCAGCGCCGATACCGGTTCGTCGCAGATCACCAGCCGCGGCTTGAGGATCAACGCCCGGGCAATGCCGATGCGCTGGCGCTGGCCACCGGAAAACTGATGGGGCAAGCGCGCCAGGCTGCTGCGCGCCAACCCCACGGCATCGAGCATTGCGAAGCGGGCCTGCTGGCGTTGGCCCGGGTCGGTCTGCCCGTGCAGGCGCTGCACCCGATCGAGAATGCTCTCCACGCTGTGGCGCGGGTTAAGCGCCGCGTAGGGATCCTGAAAAATCATTTGCACCTGACGGCGCCAGCCTAGCAGCGACTCGTCCTTGAGGCTGGCGATATCGCGTCCGTCGAATTCGATTGTGCCACTGCGTGCGGGCAGTAAACGCAGCAGGGTGCGACTGAGGGTCGACTTGCCGCAACCCGACTCGCCCACCAGGCCCACGCTCTCACGCTCGCCCACTTCAAGGCTGATGCGGTCAAGTACGGTGCTGTTGCCATAGCCGGTGGTCAGGTCGCTGACCTTGAGCAGCGCCGGGTTGCCCGTGGGTGCCCTAGGCTGGCGGCCCGGCGCGTAGAGGGTGGACTTGACGCCATAGCGGGTGGCCTGCTCCGACTGGCGCTCGACATTGATTTCAGCCAGACGGTTACTCAAGTAATGCTGCTTATGTTCAGCCCCCAGCGACGCCTGCAGCAGGCCGCGACTGTAGGGGTGTTGCGGGTGCTCGATCAGGTCGCGGGTCGACCGGCTTTCCAGGGCGTGGCCATCGTGCATCACGATGACCCGATCGGCGTGCTGACCGACCACGCCCAGATCATGGGTAATCAGCAGCAGACCCATGCCCAGCTCGCCCCGCAAACGAGCCAGCAACTCAAGGATCTGCGCCTGCACGCTGACATCCAGCGCCGTGGTCGGCTCGTCGGCGATCAACAGTCGGGGCTGGCAGGCAATCGCCATGGCGATCACTACCCGCTGGCGCTGGCCGCCCGACAAGTGCTGTGGGTACTCACGTAAATGCGCTGCCGGGCGCGGCAATTGCACCAGGGCGAACAGTTCTTCGGCCCGCTGCCAGGCCTGGCGCCGGGTCAGGTCAGTGTGGGTCAGCAGGATTTCGCTGACTTGCTCACCCAGGGTGAGTACGGGGTTGAGGCTCGACAGCGGGTCCTGAAAGATCATCCCCAGGGCATTACCCTGCAACTGGCGCATTTGCCGCGGCGCCATGCCTAGCAGGTCGCGACCCTCGAACAGTACCTGACCGCCCAGCCGGGCGTTGTCCGGCAGCAGGCCCATCAGGGCCAGGGCCGTGGTGGATTTACCGCATCCGGACTCACCCACCAGCGCCAGTGTCTCGCCGGCTTGCAGGGTGAAACTCAGGTCTTTGACGGCATCGGCGTTGTCGTAGCTCACGCGCAAACCGCGTACGTCCAGCAGGCTCATGGGATATACCGTCGCAGGCGAGGGTTGAGGGCGTCATTGAGACCGTCGCCCAGAAGATTGAGGGCCAGCACCACGAAGATGATTGCCAGCCCCGGCAGGGCGGTGAGGTACCAGCCGCTGGCGATCTGCTCGCGGCCACTGCCGAGCATGGCGCCCCAACTGGCCTGATTCGGGTCGCTCATACCGAGGAAGGCGAGCCCGGCTTCCACCAGAATCGCCTGGGCAATCAGGATCGAGGTGGTGACCACCAGCGGCGCGAGGGCGTTGGGCAGGATTTCACGCAGGATGATCGAGCTATTGCCGAAGCCCAGGCTGCGCGCGGCAGTCACAAAGTCGGCTTCACGCAGGGTACGGAACTCGGCGCGTACCAGGCGTGCCACCGTGGGCCATGAGGAGATACCGATCGCCAGCGCGATAACCCCCAGCGTTGGGTTGCCGATGGCCACGATCACGATCACCAGCAAAAAAGACGGCACGGTCTGGAACACTTCGCAGAGGCGCATCAGCACATCCCCCAGCTTGCCGCCGTGGTAGCCGGCCAGAGCCCCGACCAGCCCGCCGATCAGCACGCTGATCAGGGTGGCGCTGGCGGCAATCAGTAAAGACCCGCGGGCCCCGTGGGCGATCCCGGCAGCTACGTCGCGGCCCAGTGAGTCGCTGCCCAGAAAGTAGCCCGGATCGTCGCCGGGCCACAGCATCGGCATGGCGACCATATCCAGCGGGTCACCGGGGTAGAGCGTGCCCGCCAGCAGTGCCAGGGTCAGCACCAGTGCCAGCATGGTCGCGCCAATCAGCGCCGAGGGATTGCGCAACAGGGCCGTCCAGACGCTTTCGCTGTAGCCGGTCGGAGCGTTTGGCAGTACGGCAGTGGTCATGGGGCAGCTCCTTTTCAGTCGGCCTGGATACGGGGGTCGAGCCAGGCTTGCAGCAGGTCGACGGCGATATTGATCACCACCACCAGCATCGATGACAGCAGCAGGATGCCCAGCAGCAGGTTGTAGTCACGGGACATCACCGCCTCGAGGGTGAGACGGCCCAGGCCGGGCCAGCCGAACAGGGTTTCGGTGACGGCGGCGCCGCCGAGCAGGGCGGCGAAATGCAGCCCGGCCAGGGTCGAAACCGGCAGCAGGGCATTGCGCAGCACATGCCGCGACACCACTCGCCATGGCGCCAGGCCCTTGGCCCGTGCGGTGCGCACGTAGTCCTGACGTTGCACTTCGAGCATCGCGGCACGGGTCAGGCGGGCATACAGGGCGATATAGAACGTGGCCAGCGCCAGCACTGGCAGCACGGCGTGCTGCAGGCGGTCGAGCAGCCAGGCCGTGCCGTGCAGATCGAGGCCCAGGGTCTGAAAACCGTTGCTGGGCAACCAGCCGAGCTTGACCGAAAACAGCAGCACCGCCATCAAGCCGATCCAGAACCCCGGCGTGGAATACAGCAGCAACACCGCCAGTGACAACACGCGGTCAGGCCAGCGACCGACCCAGGTGGCCATTGCCGTACCGGCGGCGATGCCAATGGCGAGCGCCAGCCCCAATGCGCCGACCATCAGCACCAGGGTATTGGGCAGGCGATCGAGTACCAGGTGGCTGACTGGCAGGTTGAAGCGTGGCGACAGGCCGAGGTCCAGATGGGCCAGTTGGCCGAGGTAGCGTTGCAATTGCTCCAGCAGGCTCAAGTCCAGGCCAAAATGGCTGCGCCACTGCAGCAGGGTTTCGGCACTGGCGCCGCCGGACTCACCGGCCAGCACATCCACGGCGTCACCGGGGATCAGCCGCAGCAGCAAAAAATTCAGCAACAGGATGCCGACTACGGTGGGGATGGCCTGCCACAAGGTGCGCCGTGACAGGCGCCACATTCTGCGCCGTTCAAGCATGGGCGCCTCCGGTGTCAGCCAGGCTGATATTGGCCAGGCTGCTGTCCAGGCCGTTGGCGTCATCTTCGAAACCACTGACCCGGGCGTTGTACACCGAGACCTGTTGCTGCATGACCAGGGTGATCGAAGGCACCTCTTCAATCACGATCTTCTGGAACGCCTTGAACAGCTCGCCGCGTTTTTGTTCGTCGGTCTCGACCGCGGCGCTTTCCAGCAGGCGGTCGACTTCGGGATTGTTGTAGTGGGTGCCATTGGAAAACGGCACGCCCTGGCGAAAATTCTTCGACCAGAACAGGCGTTGCACACCTACCGTGGGGTCATACAGGGTGCCCATGCCGACCACGGCAAAGTCAAAGTCGCGGTCGGTGTAGATACGTTTGATATAGGTGGGAAAATCCTGGGCGCGCAGTTTCACTTCGATGCCAATGCGTGCCAGGGCACTGCGCACATAGGTGGCAGTGCGGCTGTAGCTGTCGCCGTAGGGCAGCGGGTCGAGGGTCAGGCTGAAACGCCAGGTGCCTTTTTTTACCAACCCGGCCTTGTCCAGCAATGCATTGGCTGCCTCGGTGTCGAAGGGATACGGATTGGGGCCCTCGTAGACGTAGTTGGCGAAGCTTTTCGGGATCGGTGAATAGCTGGCTTCGGCGTAGCCGTAGTACACCACCTTGCGGATCACTTCGCGATCGAGGGCATGGGCAATTGCCTGGCGCACCTCGAGGCGAGACAACAGCGGGTTATCGAGGTTGAACTCGAGCATGGTCGGGGTAATGGTGTAGCGATAGCCGCGGGTGGTGGCTTTTAAACGGCCGGATTTGGTCAGGCGCTCCAGCTCGCTTAGCGGCACCGGGCTTTGCCCGCCTGCATCCAGCGTGCCGTTTTCAAACGCGGCCAGGCGCGCGGCACCGTCGGGGATGACTTTGAGGATCAGCGTATCGACCACCGTTGCCGCCGGGTCCCAGTAGTTCGGGTTGCGTTCGTACTCGATAAAACTGCCGCGCTCCCAGCGCTTGAAACGGAAGGGGCCGGTGCCCACCGGGGCGTTGTTGTGCAGATTGCTCAGCGGGTCGCCCGAGGCATACAGGTGCTTGGGCAGGATCGGCGTTTCACCGCCGGCAAAACCGCGAATCAAGTACGGCGCCGGCTTGCTCAAATGAACGATGGCAGTGTGGTCGTCGGGGGTGTCGACCCGCTCCAGGTTGGCAAAGGTACTGGAACCCCGGGGGTGAAAACGCTTGATCAAGTCCAGGGAGAACGCCACGTCGGCCGAGGTGAACGGCTCGCCGTCATGCCATTTGACGCCTTCGCGCAGGATGAAGCGGTAGCTCAAGCCATCGGGCGCGGCCTCCCAGGCGGTGGCCAGTGCAGGGCGGGCATTGAGGGCTTCATCGTAAGTCAGCAGCCCCTCCAGTACCTTGCTGCTGGCGGTGACGCTGGTACCGGCGGTGGTGTTGAAAGAGCTCAGCGAAGGCGGCTCGGGATTGATCAGCAAGTTGAACACCCGGCGTCCGCTGACGGCCTGCCCCGTGGCATCGGCCAGGGCAGTGGGCAGGAACGGCACGCTGGCGCCGAGCGCGGACAGGGCAGACAGGCCAACAACAAATTGACGACGGGTAAAGGGCATGGCGGTCTTCCTGGGGTGGGTTAGCGGCGCAGGCCGGCCTGGCGCAAAAGGGGCAACACGCGCTCGCCAAACTGTTCAAGGTCGGGGGCAAAGTCGAAGAAGCTCAGTTGCAAGCCGTCGATACCGGCCTCTTTGAGGCGGATGATGTCGCGCACCACGGTCTCGGGGCTGCCGACCAGCTGGATATTGCCGCCCACATAACGCTCGGCCGGTTGATGGCCGCGCCAGGCATGGGCATCACTGGCTTCACGGGCATGGCCCTCCAGTGCACCGGGGTCACCTGCGGCCGTGATCGCGGCGTGGACTTCCCAGGCTTCGGCATCGCTGTCGCGGCAAATCACCAGCGGGTTGATCAGGGTGCGCACCTGACGGCCATAGCCACGGGCGGCGTGTTTGATGCGCTGCAAATGCTCGGGCAGTTTCTCCAGCGCGTTTTCGATCTCGGCACTGCCGGGGCTGGTGGTGAACACAATGTCGGAATGCCGTGCCGCGAAGTCGATACCGGCGGGTGAGCCGGTGGCGTTGACCAGCACCGGACGGCCAAAGGACGGTTTGACGCTGACATAGGCCTCTTCGAGCTTGTAATGATCGCCGCTGAAATCGACGTTGTCCGGGCTGTGCCACAGTTCCTGCACCACGCGGATAAATTCGTCGGCCTGGCGGTAACGCTGATCGTGCTCGATGGGGGCCTGACCGAAGCGCCGGTGTTCGCGATGACGATGCCCGGTCACCAGGTTCAGGCCCCAGCGGCCCTTGCTGATATGGTCAAGGGTGGCGCCGAACTTGGCCAGGTGCAGTGGATGCCAGGGGCCATAGAGCACATGCAGGGTAGAGATCAGCAGGATGCGCGAGGTCACCGACGCCAGCGCTGCCTGAGTGATAAAGGCATCCAGTGATTCGTCGTGGTAGCGGATATCGCCCCCGTAGCCGCCCTTGCCCAACCATTCAGCGAGGGCAAACACCAGGTCAAATCCCAACTCTTCGGCGCGCAGGGTCAACTGACGGTTGTAGTCAAAGGTCCAGGTGGTACTGCGTGGCAGTGCCGAAGGGCTCCAGCCACCGGACTGCACCGGCAGGAACAGGCCCAGAAACAACGGTTGTTCAAAGGCACGGGACAGCGGGCTTTGAGGAAAATCCAGAGGGGAGGGCTGACGTGACAAGGCGAAGGCTCCAGGCAGGGGATAGGAAAACGCGGGCTATTCCTGCACTTGCGCAGGGCTGGTCAGCAGGTAGGCGACGGCTTCGCTGTTGTGCGGGTTGCGATACCGGTGGGGCCGTTCGGCGCGAAACAGGATCGAGTCGCCAGCGTGCAGCACAACCAGTTCGTCATTGATTTTCAGCTCCAGAGTGCCCTCGGCCACCAGCAGGTGGTTTTGCACGCCATGGGGGGTGCCGGGCACTCTTTCCTCGGCCTGGGGCCCCAGGCGCAGCTCGTTGAACGTCACCAGGGGGGCGGCGTGCTCAGGGGGCAGGGCGCGGCGTATAACCATGCCGGCGCCGTCGGGGTCGAGGAACTCGGCGATGGACACCTTCAGTGCGGCGGCGACTTTGCTCAGCACCTTGACCGAGGGGAAGCTGCGGCCCGCTTCGATCTGCGCAATCATCGCGCGGCGCACACCACTGGCATGGGCCAGTGCTTCCAGGGACAACTGGCGCTTGTCGCGCAAGCGCTGCAGGTTGTGGCTGATACGTTTGGCGACAGGATCGTCGCCCTGTGGATCACGCTCGGGCAAGCTGAAGGGAACGCTGCCGCTGCTGTCGAGAAAACCGGTAGGGATATTCATGGGCGTGAACCTGCAAGTGAGGTGAATGCAGGTGAATTGTCAGGGCCATGGGGGCGACGGCTCATGATGATTCCTTTTCATGCGGTCCGAAAAGTCATGAGATTACCGAGGGTTTTTTAGATCCATAAATAATTAATTCCGACGTTTAAAGACCCGTTTTGAATAAGAGATACCCTGACAAAACCGCTCTATGGTTATGCCCCGTTGGGCGTTGACCGCCAGAACACGGCTGACTACTGTTTGCGCCACTTGATTTCACGATCACCACGCAGGGAGTCAGCATGAGCGACATTCAATACCGCAACCTGGGCCGCAACGGCGTGAAGGTTTCGCCCATTACCCTGGGCACCATGATGTTCGGCGGGCAGACCCCGGACGACGTCGCCCGGCGCATCACCGACCGCGCTTTCGAGCAGGGCATCAACTCCATCGACACCGCCAACGGCTACAACGACGGTGCCTCGGAAGCCGTGGTGGGCCGTTTGATCGGTGATCGTCGTCAGCACTGGGTACTGGCTACCAAGTTCGTCAATCCCAACCCGGGCGGCAGCGGGCCGAACAACAGCGGGGCCTCGCGCCAGAACGTGATTGCCTCGGTGGACGCCAGCCTCAAGCGCCTCAACACCGACTATATCGACCTGTTCTACCTGCACCGCGAAGACCACGACACCCCGGTGGACGAAACCCTGCGCGCGCTGGATGACGTGATCCGGGCGGGCAAGATCCGTGGCTACGGTTTGTCCAACCACCGCGGCTGGAAACTTGCCGAATTCAGCCGCAGCGCCGACCTGCTGGGCATCCAGCGTCCGAGCGTGAGCCAGCCGCTGTACAACCTGGCCAACCGTCAGATCGAAGTCGAGCACCTGCCGGCGGCGGAGCATTACGGCATTGGCGTGATTTCCTACAGCCCGTTGGCGCGTGGCGTACTGACGGGCAAGTACGACCCCGATCAGGCCCCTGGCCAGGACACCCGCGCCGGGCGCAACGACCCGCGCCTGCAGCAAACCGAATGGCGCCCCGAGTCCCTCAACCTGGCCCAGCGCATTCGTGACTATGCCGAAGGGCAAGGCATTACCGCAGGCCAGTTCGCTTTGGCCTGGGTGCTGAATAACCTGTTGATCACGTCGGCCATTGCCGGGCCGCGAACTGAGCAGCAATGGGAAGACTATGTGCCAGCGTTGAACTACAGGTTCACCGCGCAGGACGAAGCCTTTATCAATGATCTGGTGGTCACCGGGCACTCGACGACACCGGGCTACAACGACCCGAGCCATCCGTTTTTCGGACGCAAGTCGCGGGTGTGAAACCCCGGCTGTCAGATATAAAAACGCCTTCGGGCGTTTTTTTGTGAGCGCGATAAATCCGCCCTCAGCCCAGACCCTTGGGGCTGCGGATTTTAAATAAAACTAATTATTTACCACCTTTGCCCTCGACTTGAGCCATAGCCTTTTTGCTCCATTTCGTTAAACAGGCCAGGCGCCATGACCCATGTGCATCACCACACGCCGTCACTGACGGCGGTTGACCCCAGGGGCTTGAGTGTACGCAGGGTGCAATACCACCGTCTGAGTGCACAGCAGAGCCCCCGGGCGCGGATTCACGAAACTGTCTTTGGCGCCACCGGTTTTGTACTCGGGCAGTGGGACCCGCGATTGGGGGCGTCGCGTCGTCATGGGGCCACAGTCGCGGCCAATCAACGCCAGATTTCCAGCCTTTCAGGGCTGGCGTTGCGCACTGACAGTGTCGATAGCGGATGGCACATCACTCTGTTTGGCGTCGCGCAGCAGATGCGCAAAACCTGGAACGGGCGCGGGCATCAGCAGTGTTTTGACTACGATGCCCAGTCCAGGCTTGTGGCCGTTCATGAACAGCGCAGTGATGAGCCCCACGCCCGATGTCTTGAGCGTTTTACCTACGGGGCGGCCGATTCAGCGGACAGGGCGCGGAACCGATGCGGCCGTCTGGTCCGCCATGATGACCCGGCTGGCAGCGTCATCAACGAACAGTACGATTTGACCGGCGAGGCAAACAGCCAGTCGCGGCGTTTCTGCCAGGCCCCTGAAGCGCTCGACTGGCCTGAGCCGCAAGCGTGGCGCGATCGACAATTGGAGGCTCGGCATTACCTGACGGCCTGGCATCGCAATGCGCTGGGTGAACTGCTCGGGCTGCGTGATGCCAGGGGGAACCGGCAGCGCCTGGAATATAACGTTGCAGGGGAACAGGTAGGTGTTGTCCTGCTTACGGCAGGTGGCAAGTCAAAACTGTTGGTGGATGAGCTGGTCTACAACGCCGCCGGGCAAGTGACGAGCGAGCGGGCAGGCAACGGTGTTGTCACCCGGGCTACTTACGCTGACGATGATGGCAGTTTGCGACGGTTGCAGGCCAGTCGCGGGGGGGCACAGGGTGGCATCTTGCAGGATCTGACCTACACCTACGACCGGGTAGGCAATGTGACCCATGTGGTGGATGGCGCTCAACCGACCACCTGGGCCAGCAACGCGATGATCCAGGCTTCGAGCACTTTTACCTACGACACCCTCTACCAACTGGTCAAAGCCAGCGGACGAGAAAATGCGCGCCACCCCGGTGGCGCCAGTACCCCTGCGGCGGTGCTCTTCGACACAACGGACACGCAGCAATGGCGCAACTACACGCGGCACTATCAGTACGATGCCGGCGCCAACCTGGTACAGATGCAGCATGTACCTTCTGCCGGCCAGGGCTACACCCGGCGTATGTCCGTGCCACAAACCAGTAACCGCAGCCAGATGATTGAGCCCGGTTCTCTGCTGGCTTCAGGCGAGGCGTTTGATGCCTGTGGCAATCAACGGGTGTTGGTGCGTGGTCAGGCCCTGGAGTGGAATGTGCGCAATCAACTGTGCCGTGTCACCAGCGTGCAGCGCACCAACGGTGAGAATGATGAAGAAGCCTACGTCTACGACGGTCAGGGGCAGCGGGTTTTCAAGCGTAGAACGACCCGGGCCGCAAACCTCACCCATGTGGATGAAGTGCGTTATTTGCCGGGGCTGGAGCTGCGCCTCAACCGGGCCACGGGAGAGCGCTCAAGTGCCTTGACGCTGCAAGCAGGCCGCACCGGGGTGCGTTTACTTGCCTGGGAGCAGGGGTTGCCCGATGGGGTCGAGAATGAGCATGTGCGCTTCAGCCTTTGCGATCACCTGGGCAGCGGCGTACTGGAGCTTGATGAGCGCGCGGCACTGCTCAGCCAGGAGGGTTTTTACCCGTTCGGGGCGACGGCATGGTGGGCGGCGAAAAGCGCGCTTGAAGCCACATTCAAGACCCTGCGTTACTCGGGCAAGGAACGCGATGCGTCCGGGCTTTACTACTACGGTTTGCGTTATTACGCGGCCTGGCTCCAGCGTTGGATCAGTGCAGACCCGGCAGGGACCATCGACGGCTTGAATGTTTATGCCATGGTCGGTAACAACCCGATAAATCGGATAGATCCTGATGGGCGGGAAGAAGATCTACCCCAACGCTATCGGGTCGTTGCCGGTCTGAGCCTGATCGTCATTTTTACCGCCCTTGGCTATGCCTTGGGCTGGCTGTTTAATGCTGCTCAAGCCGTTGCAGGACTGGGGGCAGTGGCAGGCTCGGCACTCTTTGCCTTGAACCGGTATCTGGATTTGGCCGAGGCGCAACAGCCAGCACCAGGCCTCACGGATGCGCAGGAATATGAGCTGGCGCAAAGCGTCACGGAAAAAGCCCTGGAGTTTGCCCGGGACATGGCGCTGAGCCCTGAAGAAACAGTCAAGCTGGTCAACTTTTTTTACAGCCAGCACAGTCAGGTTCTGCAGAGCACAGGTGTGGCGTTGGCGGTTTACCCCACCGTGCGTGGTGACCTATACGGATATGTCGTGGGCGTCGAGTATCGGGAGCGTTTGCGCGCTGTAGTGGCATCAGGGCGGCCACCCACCCGTGAGCTGAGGCATCTTGGCGTTCGCAGTCTGTTGCTTCGTGCCCACCGGGAACCACAGGCCGCAGGCCCCTCGAGCGCCACGGGGACACCCGAGGCAACGGCCATGACCCGATTGCCCGGTAAAAGCGCGGCCGCAAAAAAACAGCCCCTGCAAAGCGCGAGGCCGGTCGCCGCTGCGCTCCCGCCCCCTCGTTCGCCTGCCGCCCTGACGATCGATGATTCAGCGGTGACACCTTTGCCAGCGGGCTCTGCGGGAATCAGTATTGCCCTGACCTTGAGCCATTTGCGCGAGGGGCGTTTGCGGTCGATTAACTGGCACCCCCACAGCGATCGATTAATGTCCGCTGACCTTATTGGCTATAACAACAGCCGCAGGCGAGGCGCCTGGCGCCTGATGTTCGAGCGCACGGGGAGCGCTGCCTACCGCGTTGTGGGGATACGAAATCCGCACTGAGGCACATACCCTTTTGAGCGGGTGCTGTGTTTGTCGGCAGCGGGGCTGGCCAGTTGGTTCAACTCGGTTCCTTCAGACAGTACCGGCTTGGCACCTCGCCCAGCACCCGGCGAAAAACGCTGGTGAAAGCGCTCGGGCTGCTATAGCCCAGATCGGTCGCCACTTGCGTAACGGCCTCGCCATGGCCAAGGCGCACCACCGCTGCCAACAGGCAGGCTTGCTGGCGCCATTCGACAAAACTGATGCCGGTTTGCTGGCGAAACAGGCGGGTAAAGGTACGGCGGCTCATGCCAACCTGCCGGGCCATATCATCAATCCCGATATCCAGCGACGGCTGCTCCAGCAGTGTGCGGCAGGCCCGCGCCAGCCTGGGCTCACCCGGTAGCGGCGCATTGAGCGAAAGGGGTGGCATCTCGGCTATTTCGTGGAGCAGCAAATTCATCAGCAGCCCCTCTCTGCGGGTTTCGTCATAGAGCGCCGGAATATCCGTGGCCTGGATCAATAACTGGTGCAGCAGCGGCGATATGCCGAAAACCTGACAATGCGCCGGCAGGCCAAGACGCACAGACGCGGGCTCGCGGATATAGGTGTTCAGCAGGGTCACCGGGCCGTTCATGCTCATTTCGTGGGGTACCCCTGCCGGTACCCAGATGGCCCGTTGCGGCGGTACCACCCAGTTGCCTTGGTCGGTAAACACCGTGATGACACCGCAGGCGGCATAGGCAAACTGCCCGCGGTTATGCCTGTGCAGGGCAAAGCGCTGCCCGTCGGCATAGTCAATGGCCGTGACCACAGCGTCGCGGGGGATATTTTCGCAGGTGTCGGATTCAAATTCGCTCATGGCCCGAATTTAATGATCTTTGACCTGATAGTGCAAGCGGGCCGATACGGCAAGTGTGCATAGTGGCATTTTGGTTGGTGCATGACGCCGCCCGCCTTGCCACTGGAAGCCCCCCACCTATGCAAAAGAAACATCTGATCCTGGCCGTGCTGGTGACGGCCGTTTGGGGGCTGAACTTCCCCATCACTAAACTGGGCCTGGCAGCTATCGATCCGCTGTTGCTAACAGCGCTGCGTTTTACCCTTGCGGCGTTGCCGTGGGTATTTTTCGTCAAACGGCCGCCGATTGCCATCAAGTGGCTGGCTGCTTATGGCTTGATTTTTGGAGTGGCCATGTGGGCCCTGATCAATCTGGGTATTGAATGGGGCGTGCCCCCAGGAACCGCTGCGCTGCTGATCCAGTTCAGTGCTTTTTTCACCTTGGGCTGGGGGGTATTGCTGTTTCGCGAGCGTCTGGGCTTCGGCCAGATACTGGGGATGGGGCTGGCACTGTTGGGGTTGATCAGCATCATTGTGGCCAGCCCCGGCCGGGGCACGACCCTGGGTTATGGCCTGTTGCTGATCAGTGCTCTGAGCTGGAGTATCGGCAACGTCATTATCAAACAGTCGAAAGTGCGGGAGATGTTCGCCTTTGTGGTGTGGGCCAGTGTGTTTGCGCCGCTGCCGCTGTTGGCTCTTACCTGGCTTGCCCACGGATCTGCGCCTTTTACCTCTTTAGTCACCCACTTTGAGTGGGTGGCGTTGTTTTCCCTGTTGTTTCAGGTCTACGCGGCGACGCATTTCTGTTACTGGGGCTGGAATCTGTTACTTCGCGAGTACCCGGTATCCAGGGTGGCGCCGCTGTCCCTGCTGATTCCGGTTTTCGGGATCGCAGGTTCGATGCTGATGCTGGGGCACAAGATTGGGTTCAATGAAGGGCTTGCGATTGTGCTGATATTGGCGGCGCTGGCAGTGGGGTTTGTAAAAGGGCCGGGTCTTAGTCCGAGATTTCAGTTACCGGGATGGCCTGGTCGTCAGAAGTCTGCGCGGCGCTTTTCTTCTCTCGACGATCGTTGATCCATTTGCCGACCTGTGCCGGGAACTCGGCGGGTGATTTACGGCCGACCTTTCGGGCAAGATCAAGAATGGTTTGTTGGGCCAGGGCCTCTTCCATGCGCTTTTGTGCCGTCATCATCGCCGCGTGAACCGAACAGTGGCCGTCCAGCGCCCAGGCAGGCGGCGAGCCTTCGAAGAGTGCGCAGCGGCCACGAATTTCCCGGCAATCGAAAATAAGCTTTTGGCCGTCGATAGCGTTGACGATATCGAGAATGCTGATTTCGTCAGCAGGCCTGGCCAGTTTGAATCCGCCGCGCACGCCTTCCGTGGCCACGACCAGTTTGGCCTTGGCCAGCTTGGTGAAGATCTTCGCCAGATAGTCCTGAGGTACGCCTTGCAACTCTGCAAGATCACGCACGCTCGCCTCACGGCTTTCGCCGCCATCGCCTACCAAAAAGAGCAGGCAGTGAATGCCGTACTCAACGCCCGCGCTGTAAAGAGACATCAAAATCTCCGACTGAATTAGTCGCATATTTTAGCAGTGATCAGTCAGGCGAGCAACGCTCCTTGGGCGTGACAGCAGTGGCATGGACCCCAAATAAAGATTGCTCTCTGTAACTACGACTAATATAGTCGCCGTTATTGAGGTTCGGTGGTGATCGTCATTCGGGGTTGCTTTGCTCGGGCTTCTCATCAGGGGATAAAAAATGAAACAGCAGATTCTGATTATTGGCGCAGGCTTCGGTGGCATGTGGACCGCTTTGAGTGCAACGCGGCTGTTGGATATTCACGGCCACAACCAAGTCGAAGTGACCGTGCTGGCCCCCCAGGCCGAGCTGCGCATACGCCCGCGTTTTTACGAGCCTGAAGCGCACCGGCTGGTCGCGCCCATTGGCGAGCTGCTCGACGCGGTAGGTGTCACCTTTATCAAGGGCGCTGCAGAGACCATCGACGTGCAGCAAAAACATGTGGTTTACACCGATGCTGCAGGCGCCAGACAAATTCATCAGTACGACAAACTGGTCCTGGCTACTGGCAGCGGCCTTGCGCTGCCTGACACCCAAGGTGTGGCGCAATACGCCTTCGACGTGGACCAGATCGAGCAAGCCATACGCCTGGAAAACCACCTCAAATCCCTGGCAGAACTACCACCAAGCCGTGGTCGCAACACGGTGGTTGTGGCGGGCGGAGGCTTCACCGGCATTGAAACGGCAACCGAAATGCCGGCCCGTCTGCGCGCCATACTGGGCGAGCATGCAGACATGGAAGTGATCATCGTGGATCGGGGTGAAAAAGTCGGGGCTTCACTGGGCGCCGAAATCAGCCAGTCGATCGCCGAAGCCAGCGATGAGCTGGGGGTGACCTGGCGCTTGAAATCGTCTGTGGTAGCGGTCGACGAGCAAGGCGTAACCCTGGGTGATGGTCAACGAATCGAAGCGAAAACAGTGATCTGGACCACCGGTGTACGGGCCAGCTCGCTGACGGCGCAAATCCCGGGGGAGCGTGATGGGCTTGGGCGTCTGCATGTGGACGCGCACCTTCAAGTCATAGGCCAGCAAGACATCTTCGCCACCGGCGACGTGGCTTATGCCGCCACGGATGACCTGGGCAACCATGCCCTGATGACCTGCCAGCACGCCATCGTCCTGGGGCGCCATGCGGGCAATAACGTTGCTGCGCAGATACTGGGCGTAGCCCCGGTTGCCTACAGCCAGCCCAAGTACGTTACCTGCCTGGACCTGGGTGGCTGGGGAGCGGTCTACACCGAAGGCTGGGATCGCCAGGTCAAGTTGACCCGCCAGGAAGGCAAATCGTTGAAGACACAGATCAATACGGTGTGGATCTACCCGCCGGCTGCCGATCGCGATGTAGCCTGGGCGGCAGCGGACCCATTGATTCCGATTGCCTGAAATATCAGGGCGCTTAACCCTGCGCGCTTTCGGTGGCCGGGCGCAGGATATCGCGGCACCCCAGCTCGTGGCTGATATCCATGCGCCGATGGGCAATACGCCAGCCGTCTGATGTTGAAACCCAGCGATCCTGATATTCGGCCAGCGATTCATAGGTCAAGCCTTGCATATTGCCGGCGCCGCGATGGGCTGCGCGGACATAGATGCGGCTCACGATAGTTGAATCGCTGGACTCGACCAACAGATTGCCGAGCAAGTGCTGGGAAGGCCCGCAGCCCTCAAGGTGCACGCGGATCATGGCCACAATCGGCCCGCGACCTTGAAGCTGATGCAAACCGCCATAGTCGGCAGTCGCTTCCTTGAGGAACACATCATCCATGGCAGCCCAGTCGCGCTGATCACAAGCCCGTGCATAGCGAGAAAGGACTGCATTGAGCTCGCGCTCAAGCAGCAATTGTTTGATGTCCATCTTGTCCCCTCTATTTCAGTCTGCCGGTTGGGTTGGCGCTGAGCTGATGCTCGGCCTGACTGGGGGAGGGGCTCATCGTTCGTTTGGACTATTTGTGGGGCGGGGTCATGGGGTTGGTCATCGCATGCCTCGATATGCCTAGTACGCCTCGACTGAATGGCTGTGCGAGTTTATCAGGCCATTGCAACATTAATTGATCTGGCATGCAGATAAGCGTCAACGCCTATGGTTGCAGCAGGCGGCGGGAATGAGCTGTTTTACAGCCCTTGAATTCACGATGCTTTATTTCCGTGTGCCCCCTCAGTTTCAATTGTCGGATATGGTACAGGATAGGATACATTGAGGGTGTGGATAGGGGCAGAAAGTGGCGGATAGCCAGAAACAAGAAAGCCCGCACGGGGCGGGCTTCTTGAGGTGTTGCTCAGACTGTCTGGGACAGGTCTGGACAGCTATTTGGTGGAGCCGGGGGGATTTGAACCCCCGTCCGCCAGTACTCCGCTGTCGGTACTACATGCTTAGCCGTTTCTATTAAGTTAACCCTCAGCGACCCGAAGGGCAGGGTGCTTTGGGCGAGTTGTGTAAGTTTTAGCCGATTCGTCCACAACGTACTGCACGGCGATCCTGTTCTATATGACAATCACTTCAGGTTTACAGGCATCCCCTAGTGATTGCTGGACCCGAAGGTACCAGGAGGATGGCTAAGGCAGCTTACGCTGCGAGAGCTTGACCCTCGTAGGTTTCGTCATTGGCAACTATAAGTAGTTGCAACAGTGGATTTACGAGTTCTGTTACCAACTCGGCATGCACCTAGAGTTTCGCAACCGGCGTCGAATCCTAAACGGCCCCGATGCCTGCTGTATATAACCAGCAAGCTAGCGGAGTCTACGCCTTTCTGACGCAGAAGGCCAACCCAAAGGGGTTACTCACCACCTTTGTTGTTGTTGGCAATGTCCTGGAGCACCTGGGTGGTCAGTGAAACGCAGGCCTGAGTGCCTTCTTTGGTGCCTTTGGATTGTTCTTCCTTGGCCTGGGCAACGGTGCTGTCGATGTTGTCTTGTAAGTCGGAGCTGATTTCGCCAGAGCTGGCTACGGCGTCGTTGATCTTTTGCAGGTTGATCTGGCAAAGGTCGTCTGCCGCAAACACCGGGGAGGCCAACATCACTGCGGATATAAACAGACCAGCAAGAGCGGTACGCTTCATGGGGAAAACTCCTTGTGCACAGGGTAGGCCCGGTGTTTCCAGGCTCGGTTTTATGCCCCAAACATTGGGGCCTTAAGCCAATTGACTATAGCCACGCTCGGGAGTTCTGCCTGGGTCAGGCCATTAATTTCTGGTTTTTTTTGTGCCCGAAAGTAGAGCGAATATTTGATTTGGTGGGAGCGGGCTTGCTCGCGATGGCATCGACGCGGTGTATGGGTCACACCGCAGCGATCCTGTCGCGAGCAAGCCCGCTCCCACATTTTCAGGCCTGGGCGCTGGTGACGCGGTCTACCAGATACACCAGGCCGTGATAATCAATCCCGCCATGCTGGCTCAAGCCAATTTCACAGGTTCGGCTGGTGGAGATCCCTTCGCTGCAATATTGCACCGCGTCTTTCAAAGTGCGCAGTGAGTGGGCGTTCAGCTCCGGGGTGGTAAAGCCTTTGTCACCGGCAAAGCCGCAGCAATGGATACCCTCGGGGATCACCACGTCGGTGCTGCACAGCCGCGCAATATCGATCAGGGCCTGGCTTTCGCCCAGGTGCTGGGTGCTGCAGGTGACATGCACGGCAATCGGTGCGGTTTGCGGGGTAAAGGTCAACTTGTCCACAAGGTGGGTGCGGATAAAGCGGACCGGGTCGTACAGGTCGAGGCGACTTTCCCCCAGGTCCTGCACCAGACGCAGGGTGCAGGGGCTGGTGTCGCAGTAGATCGGGTCAAGCCCGCCACGGCTGGCATGCAGCAGTGCGCCGATCAGTTCCTGGCGTTTGTGTTCGGCCTGTTCGTTGTAACCTTTCGACGCAAACGGCTGGCCGCAGCACAGGCTGTCCATATTGTCGGGGAACACCACCTGGTAACCGGCTTTTTCCAGCAGGCCGCGGGTTTTGTCCAGCAACGACATTTGTTCTTTGTCTCCTGCCGCCGGGCCCATGACCCGCGACACGCAAGCCGCCAGGTACACCACCCGCGGGCGGGCATCCTTGACCGGCGGGGTAAAACGGATCGCCCGCTCTGGCTGGGGCATGGCGTTGGTCCACAAGGGCACGCGGCCTTTGCTGGCCTTGCTCAGGGCCGATGAGAGTTTTGCCAGTCGCGGCGCCCCCAGCAGCATGCGCGCACCATTGGCCACGTGCAGGGTAAAACGTGCCCCCTGCAGTGCTGTGGTGAAGTGACTGGCCAGCCAGTCAGCCGTTTTCACACTGTCAGCGCTGCGTGCCCGGAGTTTTTTCACCAGTTCGCCGGTATTGATGCCCACCGGGCAGCGTTGCGCGCATAAACCGGTGGCTGCGCAGGTATCGATGCCTTGATAGGCGTAGGCCTTTTCCAGCTCAGCGGTGTCGATACCGGCGCGCTTTCTGGCTTGAATATCCCGCCAGATCACAATCCGCTGCCGCGGGCTCAGGGTCAGTCCCTTGGACGGGCACACCGGTTCGCAAAAACCGCACTCGATGCACTTATCCACAATCTCGTCCGCCGCCGGCATTGGCTTGAGGTGCTTGAGGTGGATATGCGGGTCTTCGCTAAGCACCACGTCGGGGTTGAGAATGCCCTGCGGGTCGAGCAAATGCTTGAGCGCCCACATCAACTGGTAAGCATCGCTGCCCCATTCCAGCTCAACAAAGGGCGCCATATTGCGCCCGGTACCGTGCTCGGCCTTGAGCGAACCGCCAAATTCCACGGCCACCAGTTGCGCCACGTCATCCATAAAGGCCTGGTAGCGCGCCACTTCCTCGGGGTTGTTGAAACCCTGGGTAAAGACGAAGTGCAGGTTGCCCTCCAACGCGTGGCCAAACAGGATCGCTTCGTCGTAGTGGTGCTTGTCGAACAGCTCGATCAGGCGGTTGACGCCGATGGCCAGTTGTTCAACGGGGAAGGTCACGTCTTCGATGATCACCGTGGTGCCGGTTTTGCGCACCGCCCCGACGGCCGGGAAGGTGTCTTTGCGGATCGCCCACAGCTTGGCGTTTTCTTTAGGGTCTTCGGTGAAGTCGACCTGTTTTTCAACCGGGAAATCGACCAGCGAGGCCATGATTTGCGCCAGTTGTTCGTGCAGCAAGGTCTGGGATGCAGCGCGGGACTCGATCAATAGCGCGCAGGCATTGGCCGACAATTGCTGTACGAAAGCCGGCATGCCGGGTTTGTCCTGCACCGAACGCAGGCTGCGACGGTCGAGCAGTTCCACGGCAGACACGGGCTGGCTTTTAAGCACGGTGACGGCGTTGCAGCAGGTCTCGACATCCGGGAACACGATCAGCGCCGAAGCCTTGTTCGGGTGGTCGATCACGGTGTCGTAGGTCACCGCGCTGATAAAGCCCAGGGTACCTTCGCTGCCCACCAGCAGGTGGCTGAGGATATCCAGCGGGTCGTCGAAATCCACCAGGGCATTAAGGGACAGGCCTGTGGTGTTTTTCAGACGGTATTTGTGGCGGATTTTTGCAGCCAGTTCAGCGTTGGCGCGGGTTTCGCGAGCCAACGTCCCCAACTGCTCGAGCAATGGCCCGTGGCTTTGGCGAAAGGCGGCGATGTTGGCGGCATCTTCGGTGTCGACCCGGGTACCGTCGGCCAGCACTACGCGCAGGCCCGCCAGGGTGTGGTAGGTGTTTTGCGCGGTGCCGCAACACATGCCGCTGGCATTATTGGCGACGATGCCGCCAATTTTGCAGGCGTTGATCGATGCCGGGTCTGGGCCGATCTTGCGTCCGAACGGGGCCAGCCAGGCGTTGGCCTGGGCGCCGATCACTCCCGGTTGCAGGCGGATTTGCCTGCCCTGGCCGCGGATTTCCTTGCCGTTCCAGTTGTCGCCGAGCACGATCAGCACCGAGTCGCTGATGGCCTGGCCAGAGAGGCTGGTGCCTGCTGCACGAAAGGTCACCGATACCTGGTCGCGACGGGCCAGGCGCAACAGTTCGACCACTTCATCTTCGGACTCGACGCGAATCACCAGCTTGGGGATCAGTCGGTAAAAGCTCGCATCGGTGCCGAACGCCAGGGTCGACAGCGCATCGGTAAAACGGCGGTCCTGGGGGATCAGTCGCTCGGCATCACGCATAAACGCGGCGGGCAGGCTCATGCATCCTCCAGAATCAGTACGATCAGGTCTTTGGGACCGTGGGCGCCGTAGGCCAGCACTTGCTCGATATCGGCGGTTTTCGACGGGCCGGACACCAGTAACGCATTGGTCGGCATGCCGGCGGTCCAGTTCATTTCACGCTGCACCTGATAAAAGTTGTCGCGGATTTCGCTGGCCTTAAGCAGGGCAAAATGCACCGGCGGCACCAGGCTCATCAGCCGTGGTTCTTCCGGGGTTGGCCACATGATCAGGCTGCCGGTGGCAGCAATTGCCCCCAGGGTGGTGGTGAGGCTGGCCGGTGTATCGTTGAACAGTTCGGCTTTCCACGCTTCTACCGGACGGTCGTAGGCTTTAAGTGCTGGCAACCCGGGGTTTTGTGCCCAGTGTTCGCTGACCTTTTGCCCGTGCGCTGTAGTCGGTGCGATCAGCAGGCTTGGCAACTGACGGTCGGTGACCAATTGCGCGAGCAATGCAGGCCAACCTTGCTCGGTACTGAGGTGGATTTCAGTGTGGACCGCTTCCATCAGCTTGCGCAGTTGCGGGATACGTTGCTCCGGGGTGTAGGTCCAGGGCTCTGTGACCAGCACTTCGTCAAAATTGTCAGGCACCGGTGTGGTGCCCGTCAGGCTTTTACGCAGTTTATTGAGGATGTTTTGCTTGGCGCTCATCGTGTTTCTCCCGACTTTTTCGCCAGATGCTCGCGGGCCATATCGTGCAGCGAACGGGCGGCGGGTTTGGGCGCGCTGTGGTTTTGCGTCCACGGGCCTACCTTGCTCGGCGTCAGGGCGCGCAGACGGGTAGCGGCTTTCAGGAAGGTGCGGTAAAGCGCGGGTGAGCTGTTGAGCTTGGCCCACATATTCCAGATCAGGCGCTCTTTACGCGAATACTTGCTGCCCTGACCACGCATGATGCGCGGTACGGTATCGGGGGCTTTGACGTTCTCTTCACGCAGGCGCCGCAGCAGGGCCGGGATCGGGATTTTTACCGGGCACACTTCGCCACAGGCACCGCACAGCGACGAGGCGCTCGGGTGATCCGGGACTTTGTTCAAGCCCACCATATGTGGCGTGATGATTGCGCCAATGGGGCCGGGATACACCTCACCGTAGGCATGACCGCCAATGCGGGTGTAAACCGGGCAGTGGTTCATGCAGGCACCGCAGCGAATGCAGTTGAGTGTCTGGCGCAATTCGCTGTCGGCAAACGCCTGGCTGCGACCGTTATCGAGCAGCACCAGGTGCACTTCTTCAGGGCCGTCCAGCTCGCCGGGTTTGCGTGGGCCGGAAATCATATTGACGTAGGTGGTGATGGGCTGGCCAAGGGCCGAGCGGGTCAGCAGGGATACCAGCGGTACAACGTCGCGCAGGTTCTCGACCACTTTCTCGATGCCGGTAACGGCAATATGCACCGGCGGCACCGTGGTGGACATGCGGCCGTTGCCTTCGTTTTCCACCAGCAGCAGGGTGCCGGTTTCAGCAACGGCAAAGTTGACGCCAGACACGCCGATGTCCGCTTCAAAGAATTTCTGGCGCAGTACGCGGCGGCCGATCTGGATCAGTTGATCCACGTCCTTGGTGTATTCCACGCCGAGTTTTTCGTGAAACAGGTCGGCCACTTGCCCGGCGTTCTTATGGATCGCGGGCATGATGATGTGGGAGGGTTTTTCGTTGTCGAGTTGAACAATATATTCGCCCATGTCGGACTCAAGGCATTCAATGCCCTGGGCGCCGAGTACATGGTTCATCTCCATCTCTTCGCTGACCATCGACTTGCCTTTGATCACCTGTTTGGCGGCGCGCCGGCGGGCGATGGACATGACGATTTGATTGGCTTCGTCGACGGTTTCAGCCCAATGAACCTGCACGCCATTACGGGTCAGGTTGGCTTCCAGTCGTTCCAGCAGGTCAGGCAACTTGGACAGGGCGCGGGCGCGGATGGCGTTACCCAGAGCGCGCAAGTGCTCGCGCTCATGGGCGTCGCTGAAGGCAACAGCGCGCTTGGTCATCAGAGAATCCATTGCACTGCGGAAGTTGTTTCGCAGTTGCTTGTCACCCAGGGCTTCGTGGGCGCGCTCGCGGAAGTCTTCTTCGACCGCGACGGTAGGGATCAGGGTGCTGGCGCTCATTGGCCACCTCCGGTGCGCTGCCACAGGAAACTGGCCAGATGCTGGCCGCGCAGTGATTCCTTCTGTTTTTCCAGCGAGCCGTTGATGTTCATCAGGCAGCCGCAATCGGCGGTGAGCACTTGATGGGCGCCGGTATCAATCAGGGAGCGGGTTTTGTCAGCGACCATGGCGCCGGAAATATCCGGCATGCGTACGCTGAAGGTCCCGCCAAAACCGCAGCATTCACTTTCGTGGCTGTGGTCGATGCGCTCCACATTGCCCAGTTGCGCGAGCATTTCGCGGCCGTGCAGGTGGGTGTTCATTTCGCGGCGGGCCGAGCAGGAGGTGTGCAGTGCGACCTTGACCGGGGCGCCGTGGTCCTTGAAGCGGACCTTGCACACAAACAGCAAAAATTCGGTGAGTTCAAAGGTGCGTTCAGCCAGGGCGTGAACCTTTTTCAGGGTGTCGGGCTCGTCCTTGAACAGGTCTTCATAGTGTTCGCGCAGCATGCCGGCGCAGGAGCCGGAAGGCACGACGACCGGGTAGTCTTCGGCGAGCAGGGCCAGTTGCGCACGGGCCACTTCCCGGGCCTGCTCGGTGTAACCCGAGGTGTAGGCCGGTTGACCACAGCAGCTCTGGCCTTGGGGATAATCGACGTCGATACCTTCGCGCTCGATCAGGTGGATGGCGTCCATCCCGGCTTCGGGGAAGAACAGATCGACCACGCAGGTGCCGAACAGGTAGACCTTGCGCGGTTTTTGCGCGGGGTATTGGCGGGGTACAGGCAAGGGCGGGGCGACACGGGTCGCATTCGGCACGGCGTTGTAAAAAAGCTCGCTCATCAGGCGTCTCCGGGTGGTCCCGGTTATGTGTCCACCGAGGTGGACCGGGTCGTGAATTACTGACGCCGGGGCTGTGCCCCGGCGACATTAACGTGCAGTAACCATAGCGCTTATCAGTGAACCAGCATGCCGGTGAACCAGTAGGCCTGGGCCAGGGTGATCAGGCCGACGATGGTGGCGAAAAACAGACTGTGCTTGAGGGTGAAGCGGAACAGGTCCGATTCTTTGCCCACCAGGCCGGTCGCCGCACAGGCGACAGCGATCGATTGCGGGGAAATCATCTTGCCGGTCACGCCGCCACTGGTATTGGCAGCCACCATCAGGGTGTCGCTCACGCCGATCTGGTGCGCGGTGGTGGCCTGCAACGAGCTGAACAGGGCGTTGGACGAGGTGTCGGAACCGGTCAGGAACACGCCCAGCCAACCGAGGAACGGCGAGAAGAACGGGAACGCGGCGCCAGTACCTGCCAGTACCAGGGCCATGGTCGAGGACATGCCCGAGTAGTTGGTGACGAAGGCGAAGGCCAGCACCATACCGATGGAAAGAATCGGCCAGCGCAGTTCGTAGAAGGTTTCTTTTAAAGTGGTCAGACCAGTCTTGATGTCGATCTTCAGTATCAGCATCGAGATCAGTGCCGAGAAGAAAATCGCCGTGCCGGTGGCCGAAATCGGATCAAGTTTGAACACGGCGGCAATCGCGGTCGGCGCGTTGACGATAGGGGCGGTCTTGATCACCAGTTGGTCAAGGTGCGGGATCGCGAAGTTGAACACCCAGCCGTACATCGAGCCGCCGGCAGAGAACATCGCCTTGAACGGTTTGAGGGTCCAGATGGTGACCAGCACGGTAAGGATCAGGAACGGTGACCAGGCTTTCAGAATCTGCATCAGGCTGTAAGGCGAAGCCATCAGGTTGGTCGGTTTACCGAAACCACCTGCGCTCGCGGTAACAATTACGTCAGAGCTAACTCCAGCAATTCGTGCACCTGCGGTACGTTTTGGCTGCCAGACTTTCAGAAACAGGGTCAGGCTGACCAGGCTGGCCAGGGCCGAGGTGATGTCCGGCAGTTCCGGGCCAATGTAGTTGGAGGTGTAGTACTGGGTGATGGCGAAGCTCAAACCGGCCACCAGGGCTGCGGGCCAGGTTTCACGCACGCCGCGCAGGCCGTCCATCATGAATACCAGCCAGAACGGCACGAACAGCGACAGCAGTGGCAGCTGGCGACCGGCCATGGCGCCGATCTTGAACGCGTCGATACCGGTGACCTGACCCGCCACGATGATCGGGATACCCAGGGCGCCAAACGCGACCGGGGCCGTGTTGGCGATCAGGCACAGGCCAGCGGCGTACAGCGGGTTAAAACCCAGGCCTACAAGCAGTGCTGCTGTAATCGCTACCGGCGCACCGAAACCGGCTGCACCCTCAAGGAAAGCACCAAAGCAGAAGCCGATCAGCAGTACTTGCAGGCGCTGGTCGTCGGTGATCGACAGCACGGAGCTGCGGATGATTTCGAACTGGCCGCTTTTGACGGTCAGTTTGTAGAGGAACACCGCGGCAACGATGATCCAGGCAATTGGCCACAGGCCATAGGCAAATCCGTAGCCCGCTGCTGCGAAGGCCATATCGACAGGCATCTGGAAGGCAAAGATGGCCACCAGAATCGACAGGGCAAGGGTGATGCTGCCGGCGACGTGACCTTTGAGACGGAACACGGCCAAGGCGAGGAAGAAGAATACGATCGGGACGACGGCCGCGAGAGCGGACAGGCCGAGGCTGCCGAGCGGGCTGTAGAGCTGTTGCCAGGTTTGCATATGGGGTGGCCCCTAATTGTTATTGGTCGATGCTGCAGACTGTGTTTGGTATATTGGTATTACCAATTTACAATCACTGTTGGCTAGGTTAAAAGCCTTATGAGGCATGTGTCAATTTGCCGCCTCACAAACTTTCGTCGGGGTGTTCGTTGTCCGGGCATCTGATGGGGTTTTTAGCGGTGTTTCTGATGGGTGTATGCGTGGCGCCAATCGGCGAGAATAGCGGCCCCCGGCGCGTGGTCGGGAGGGTGGAGAGCAGTTATGGGGTTTGATCAGATCCGGCAGCGCCGTTTGTCGGACGATATTGTCGAGCAGCTCGAGGGCATGATCCTCGAGGGCACGTTGAAGTCAGGTGAGCGCTTGCCTGCCGAACGTGCGCTGGCGGAGCAGTTTGGGGTGTCGCGCCCTTCGTTGCGGGAGGCGATCCAGAAATTGTCGGCCAAGGGGCTGCTGGTCAGTCGCCAGGGTGGCGGCAATTATGTGGCAACATCCCTGGGCTCGACCTTTAGTGATCCTTTATTGCAACTGTTGGAAAGCAACCCTGAAGCGCAGCGCGATCTGCTTGAGTTCCGTCACACGCTTGAGGCTTCGTGCGCTTTTTACGCGGCATCGCGTGCCACCGAGATGGACCGTGAGCGGCTGCGGCTGGCTTTTGAACGGTTGCAGGACTGTTATGCACGGGTGGATGAAGTCAGTCGCGCAGAAGAGGGGGAGGCCGATGCCAACTTCCACCTGGCCATTGCCGAAGCGAGCCATAACGCGGTGTTGCTGCATACGATTCGCGGGTTATTCGACCTGCTCAAGCGCAACGTGGTGACCAATATTGGTGGCATGTACAAGCAGCGCAGTGAAACGCGCGACATGCTGATCAGTCAGCATCGCGAGTTGTATCTGGCGATTATCGAGGGCAGGGCGGAAGACGCCCGGGAAGTGGCGAGCCGTCACCTGGTGTATGTGCAGGAAGTGCTGGAAGAAGTGCGTCAGGAAGTTCAGCGCATGGCGCGGGCCGAGCGGCGCAATGGCTTGTAATTGTTGATGCAAACCCTGTGGGAGCGGGCTTGCTCGCGATTCATGCAACTCGGTATATCAGGTATACCAAGTCGATTCCATCGCGAGCAAGCCCGCTCCCACAAGAGCTGAGGCAGCATCAAGGCAGTTGCTCCCACGAGTGCAAGGGCTGAAGAACTAGTCTTCCTTGCCCTTGTTGCGCACCGCACGTTGCAGCTCGCGATCGGAATCGCGCTCACGCTCGGTATGACGCTTGTCGTATTCCTTCTTGCCTTTACCCAGGGCAATTTCGCACTTGATCAAGTGCTTGCTCCAGTAAAGCGAGAGGCAGACGCAGGCGTAACCCTTCTGCTGCACCGAGGCAAACAGCTTTTCCAGCTCGCGCTGGTTAAGCAGCAGTTTGCGGCTGCGCGTTGGGTCGGCAATAACGTGCGTGCTGGCTGTCGTCAGAGGTGCGATATGGCTGCCGAGCAACCATGCTTCACCATCCTTGAGTAGCACGTAGCTGTCGACCAGCTGTGCCTTGCCTGCACGCAGACTTTTTACTTCCCAGCCGGCCAGGACCAGACCAGCCTCGAACCGATGTTCGATGAAGTAATCGTGTCGCGCTTTTTTATTCTGCGCGATGGTCCCTGTTGGGTGTTTCTTCTGTTTAGCCATAGGGGCAGCATTATAGGCAGTTGCGAGCGTGTCGGCTACGGGCACCTGCGTGCTTGAGCACGTAGGGTGATTCCCGGACAATGCGCCCTCTTTTTTTAGTGGTTGGGCGTAGTAACGATGTCGACAGACAAGGTTTCTGTCCACGGCAGTTGGGCAAGCCGTTGGGTCTTTATTTTCGCTGCGACCGGTTCTGCCGTGGGTTTGGGCAGTATCTGGAAATTCCCTTACATGGTTGGCGTCTATGGCGGCGGCGCGTTTGTGTTGGTGTTTTTGGCCTGTATCGCGCTGATCGGTGTGCCGGTGATGCTGGCTGAAACCCTGATCGGGCGGCGTGCCCGGCTGAGTCCGGCGAATGCCTTGAAGGTGTTGGCGGTCGAGGCGGGGCACTCGGGGCGTTGGTCGTGGGGGGCTTTTGCCGGGATGATCACTGCGCTGCTGATTTTGTCTTTCTATAGTGTGGTGGGCGGCTGGTCGCTGGATTACATCATCAATATGGGCAAGGGCGATTTTCAGGGGGCGACGGCCGATCAGGTCGGCCAGTACTTTGGTGATGTGATTTCCAATCCCTGGCGCCTCACTTTTTGGCATACCGGGTTTATGTTGCTGTCTGCGTATGTGATCGCCAAGGGGGTGGTGGCGGGGCTTGAGCGCAGTTTGCGGATCATGATGCCGCTGCTGTTTGTGCTGCTGCTGGTACTGCTGGGTTACAGCATGACCACCGGGCACTTTATGCAGGGCGTACATTTCATGTTCGACTTCAACCCCGATCGCGTACTCGACGGGTTGCTGGCCGCAATGGGCCATGCGTTCTTTTCCCTGAGCGTGGGCGTGGGGTCGATCATGATTTATGGCGCATACATGCCCAAGAATGCATCGATCTCGGGCACCGTAGTCGGGGTGGCGCTGATCGACACTTTTGTCTCATTGCTCGCCGGGCTGGCATTGTTTCCAATTGTATTTGCGTCGGGGCTCAACCCTGGCGAAGGCCCGGGCCTGATGTTCGTGACCTTGCCGTTTGCCTTCGGTAACGTGGCCTTTGGTCAGTTGATGGGCGTGGTGTTTTTTGTGCTGGTGGCAGTCGCTGCCTGGAGTTCGGCCATTTCGTTGCTTGAGCCAATGGTGGCGTACCTGGTGGAGCGCACCAGGGTGCGGCGCTTGTGGGTCACTTTCTGGCTGGCTTTCAGTTGCTGGTTTGTTGGCCTGGGCACGGTGTTTTCGTTCAATATCTGGAAACAGGCGAAGTTTTTCGTGAACGAAGATTCCGGTTTTCATCTCTATCAATGGGGCGCGGCCAGCGGTCTGGACTTCTTTGGTGTCGTCGATTTCTTCACCTCGCGTATCATGCTGCCTTTGGGCGGCCTGTGTTTTGTGGTCTTTGCAGGCTGGATCATGGGGCGCGGCGCGGTTCGTGACGAATTGTCGATGCGCAGCCCGGTGATGTTCGCCCTGACTCTTTTTTTGATGCGCTATGTGGCGCCACTCGGCATTCTGATTGTGTTTGCCGCCCAGCTGTGGAAGTAACGCTGACATGACTACCCATATCCAACGCTCTGCCTTGTTGCCTTATCCAGCCCAGGCGCTTTATGACCTGGTAAACGATGTGGCGAGCTACCCGCAGTTTTTGCCGTGGTGTTCGTCTGCCGAAATCCTGGAAAGCACTGAAGTGCTGATGCGCGCCAGCCTGGGGGTGGCCAAGGGTGGCCTGAGCCAGCACTTTGTCACCCGCAATACCCTGGTGCCCGGGCAGTCCATCGAGATGAACCTGGAAGAAGGTCCTTTTACCAAGCTGCACGGCCTGTGGGTGTTCAAACCTTTGGGTGACAAAGCGTGCAAAATCAGCCTGGACATGACCTTTGATTACGCCGGGGCCATCGTCAAGGCCACTCTGGGGCCTTTGTTCAATCAGGCGGCCAATACGCTGGTGGATGCTTTTTGCCAGCGCGCCAAGCAGTTGTATGGCTGAGCCGGTGATTGAAGTTGAGGTGGTTTATGCCGCGGTCGATCGCCAGTGCCTGCTGACCGTGGTTGTGCCGCAAGGCACGACGCTGCGGGCAGCGGTATTGGTGTCGGGCATGGGGCGCGAATTTCCCGAGGTTGACCTGACTAATTGCCCGGTGGGGATTTTCGGCAAGCAGGTGGCTGATCCTGATACCCGGGTGCTGCAGGCAGGGGATCGTATCGAGATGTATCGAGCGCTGCTGGCCGACCCCAAAGAGATTCGCCGTCAACGTGCGGCCAAGGCTGCCGAGGCCAAGCGCCTCAGTCAGCCCTGACAGCTTTCTTGCAGGCAACAAAAAGCCCGGCATGCCGGGCTTTTTTGTACCGGGCGCTTATTGCTCGGTGGTATCCAGAGGTTCTGGCGTAGGAACCGGTACGGTTTCAACACCGTCTACGTCCTTCTGGATTTGATCAAGCAATGAACCAGGCTTGGCTGGAACTTCGCTCTTCTCGGCTGGAGCTTGAGTCGCCGGTTCGGTCACGTCTGTGCCGCCGGTTTTGCCGAGAATGGCTTCGTCGCGGCTGACGCCAGGCTTGAAGTCACCTGACAGGCTCACGAGCTGGTCGTTCTGGTTGAAGAACACACTGATGCGTTCCTGTTGGCGTTCTCCGCCGCCGGGCTGCAGGCTATACAGATAATCCCAGCGATCAGGGTGGAATGTATCGGTCAGCAGGGCATTACCCATGATAAACCGCACTTGCCGGCGGGTCATTCCCGGGCGTAACTGGTTTATCATGTCCTGCGTGACGACATTGCCCTGTTGGATGTCGATTTTGTAAACCCCGGGGAATGAACAACCGGCGAGTGCGAGCAGTCCCACAAAGGTGAAACTGGTTAGCAAGAGCTTGGTGTTTTGCATCGGTGGGCGACTTCCACTATCTTGGCTGGGACAACGTAAACGCCGATCATACCCGTATTAAGAGAAGCTGCGAAGCGGCTTCCGCGAGAAAGCTAACCATGGTTGAAAATAGCGAACTACGTAAGGCCGGACTTAAGGTGACTCTGCCACGAGTCAAAATTCTACAGATGCTTGACTCTGCAGAGCAGCGTCACATGAGCGCCGAGGATGTTTACAAGGCACTTATGCAAGCAGGCGAGGACGTAGGTCTGGCCACGGTTTACCGTGTTCTGACCCAGTTTGAGTCAGCTGGGCTGGTGATTCGCCATAATTTTGATGGCGGTCATGCTGTCTTTGAATTGGCTGATGCTGACGGCGGCCACCACGACCATATGGTCAACGTGGACAGCGGTGAAGTGATCGAGTTTTTCGACGAAGACATCGAAAAACTGCAGCACGCCATTGCAGCCAAGCACGGTGTTGAGTTGGTGGATCACAACTTGGTGCTGTACGTGCGCAAGAAGGCCAAGTAAGAGCATGTCACGCGAATTACGGTTCGCGAAACGATCGAAGGCGGCCCAAGGGCCGCCTTCGTGCTTTCTGATATCGGTTATTTCATGACCGTTCGTCGTTAAGCTGCAAGATTTTTTGCAGTGATCACCATCTTTTTGGCGTGGGCCAGGGATTCCTTGGTCAGGTCGATACCGCCAAGCATGCGGGCGACTTCTTCTACGCGCTCTTTTTTGCTCAGTTTGGCCACGGCCGTGCGGGTGGTATCGCTCTCGCGAACCTTATGGACAAACAGATGTTGATGGCATTGCGCTGCCACTTGCGGCAAGTGAGTGACCGTCAGCACCTGGCCGCGTTCGCCCAGGCGGCGCAGCAGTTGCCCGACGATCTCGGCAGTGGGGCCCCCAATGCCCACGTCCACTTCGTCGAACACCAGGGTCGGTACGCGGGAGGTTTGTGCGGTGATGACCTGAATGGCCAGGCTGATACGCGACAGTTCGCCGCCCGAGGCCACTTTGGCCAGGGCTTTGAGCGGTTGGCCGGGGTTGGCGCTCACCAGCAGTTCAACGTGTTCGAGGCCGAAGGGCGCCGGGTCGCTGCTGGCTTGCGGGCGCAGTTCGATCACAAAGCGGCCGCCAGGCATGCCCAGGCGCTGGATCTCTTCTTCGACGGCACTGCTCAGGCGTGTCGCGGCCAGGTTGCGCAAATTGCTGAGTTCGCGGGCACACTCTTGATAGTGGCGGGTATAGGAGGTCAGCTCATTGGCCAGACGCTCGACATTTTCATCATTGGCGTTGAGTGTTTCGAGCTCATCCAGCAGTTTTTGCTGCAAGGCGGCCACTTCGGTGGGTTGAACCCGATGTTTGCGTGCCAGGGTATAAATGGTGTCGAGGCGCTCCTCGAGATACTGCAGGCGGCCCGGGTCGGCGTCGAAGTGGTCAATAAAGCGGTTGAGCTCGCCGACGGCCTCTTCGACCTGAATCTGTGCGCTGGCCAGCAGGTCGGTGGCTTCGCCCAGTGAGCCGGAGTTGCTGTTGATGCTCGAAAGCCGGTTGAGGCTGGCCGTCAATGCATTGAGCACGTTGCCGGAATCGCTTTCGCTGCATTGCTCGACTACCTGGCGGCAGATGGTCAGCAGGGTTTCGGCGTTGGTCAGGTTTTTATGTTCCTGCTCCAACTCTTCCAGTTCGTTTTCTCCCAGCGAGAGTGTCTCCAGCTCTTCAAGCTGATAGCTGAGCAACTGATGGCGCGCGCGCTGTTCGTCGCCGGAGTTGGACAGGTGCTCAAGCTCTTGTTTGGTCTGGCGCCAGCGTTGTGCAGCCAGTTGTACCTGGCGGGCCAGGTCGGTGGCACCGGCGAACTCGTCGAGCAGGCGACGATGGGTATCGGGCTTGAGCAGCGACTGGTGTTCGTGCTGGCTGTGGATATCGATCAGCAGCTCGCCCAGGACCTTGAGGTCGCCCTGGGGGCAGGGCGTGCCGTTGATATAGCTGCGCGAGCGGCCTTCGGCGGTGATGACCCGGCGCAGGATGCACGGGCCGTCGCCTTCAAGGTCGCGCTCGGCCAGCCAGGCACGGGCTTCGGGGATATCCTGCAGGTCGAACGTGGCCAGGATATCGGCCTTGTCGGCCCCGGGGCGCACGACGCCGCTGTCGGCGCGGTCGCCCAGGGTGAGGCCCAATGCATCGAGCATGATCGATTTGCCGGCACCGGTCTCGCCAGTGATTACACTCATCCCGCGATCCAGTTCCAGATCGAGATGTTCAACGATGGCGTAGTTGTGTACGGACAGGTGCACCAGCATGGGAGCTGCTCCAAAACGTAATGTCTGGTTATTTATACAGTGTTTTGTTTCGTGCTGACAATGGCTGTGTTTAGTTCGATTTGCTTGTTTTATTCGGGTTCTTAGCTCGTTTGGTTTTTTCGGCAGTGGGAGGGTGGTTCGCCAAACATGCCTTTTATGGGTTTTTGGCTCTTGAACCTGAGAATTGCGACCCCATATACCTTGGCACAAGCGCGAGTCGAGCTCGCGGACGAAGTTTGAAAGGAGAAATCTATGGCAGACGAACAGACTATGGATACGCAGAACCAGGAAGCCGAAGTAGCTGGCGAAGATCTGGCAACCCGCGTGCAGGTGCTTGAAGAGCAGCTGGCAGCCGCTAACGATCAGGCTCTGCGCGTAGCTGCCGATCTGCAGAACGTTCGCCGCCGCGCCGAGCAGGACGTTGAGAAGGCTCACAAGTTTGCACTGGAAAAATTCGCTGGCGACCTGTTGCCGGTGATCGACAGCCTGGAGCGCGGTCTTGAGCTGTCCAGCCCGGACGATGAAAACATCCGTCCGATGCGTGAAGGGATCGAGCTGACCCTGAAAATGTTCCAGGACACCCTGAAGCGCTATCAGCTGGAAGCCATCGACCCGCACGGCGAACCCTTCAATGCCGAGCATCATCAGGCGATGGCAATGCAGGAAAGCGCAGACCTGGAGCCAAACAGTGTGCTCAAGGTGTTTCAAAAAGGTTATCAGCTCAATGGTCGCTTGCTGCGCCCGGCTATGGTCGTAGTCAGCAAGGCGCCAGCGCCGGTTTCGCCATCGATTGACGAGCAGGCTTGAAATCGGCCACAAGGCCCCCATTTAGAAGTCAAGCGTTAAGCAGTGCCGCAGTTGGTCATTACTGCTGCGGCAACAAAATTCAAATTTAGGGAGAGTAAACATGGGCAGAATTATCGGTATTGACCTCGGGACCACCAACTCGTGTGTGTCGGTTCTGGAAAACGGTAAAGCAAAAGTTATCGAAAACGCAGAAGGCGCGCGTACTACGCCGTCGATCGTTGCGTACGCCAATGATGGCGAAATTCTGGTTGGCCAGTCGGCCAAGCGTCAGGCAGTGACCAATCCGCATAACACCCTGTACGCGGTGAAGCGTCTGATCGGTCGTCGTTTTGACGAAGAAGTTGTACAGAAAGACATTCAGATGGTTCCGTACAAGATCGCCAAGGCTGACAACGGCGACGCCTGGGTTGAAGTGAACGGCCAGAAAATGGCTCCGCCACAAATCTCGGCTGAAATTCTGAAGAAAATGAAGAAAACCGCCGAAGACTACCTCGGCGAGCCAGTGACTGAAGCGGTAATCACCGTTCCGGCCTACTTCAACGACAGCCAGCGTCAGGCGACCAAAGACGCCGGCCGTATTGCGGGTCTGGACGTAAAACGCATCATCAACGAACCAACCGCAGCTGCTCTGGCTTACGGTATGGATAAAGCGAAAGGCGACCACACTGTCATCGTTTATGACCTGGGTGGCGGTACTTTCGACGTGTCGGTCATTGAAATTGCCGAAGTGGATGGCGAGCACCAGTTTGAAGTGCTGGCAACCAACGGTGACACGTTCCTGGGTGGTGAAGACTTTGACATCCGTCTGATCGACTACCTGGTTGACGAGTTCAAGAAAGAAAGCGGCATGAACCTTAAAGGTGACCCGCTGGCGATGCAGCGTCTGAAAGAAGCTGCGGAAAAAGCCAAGATCGAACTGTCTTCGAGCCAGTCGACTGACGTGAATCTGCCTTACATCACTGCAGATGCCACCGGTCCTAAGCACTTGAACGTGAAAATTTCGCGCGCCAAGCTGGAATCGCTGGTTGAAGACCTGGTTCAACGCACCATCGAGCCTTGCCGCATCGCGCTGAAAGACGCCGGTATCGACGTTGGCGCAATCAACGACGTGATCCTGGTCGGTGGCCAGACTCGTATGCCGCTGGTACAGAAGCTGGTAACCGAGTTCTTCGGCAAGGAAGCACGTAAAGACGTGAACCCGGACGAAGCTGTTGCAATGGGTGCTGCTATCCAGGGCGCGGTATTGGCCGGTGATGTTAAAGACGTTCTGTTGCTGGACGTGAGCCCGCTGACTCTGGGTATCGAAACCATGGGTGGCGTAATGACTGCCCTGATCGAGAAAAACACCACGATTCCTACCAAGAAATCGCAAGTGTTCTCGACTGCAGACGATAACCAGGGCGCTGTGACCATTCACGTGCTGCAAGGCGAGCGTAAGCAAGCTGCACAGAACAAGTCGTTGGGCAAGTTCGACCTGGCTGACATTCCACCTGCTCCACGTGGCGTGCCTCAGATCGAAGTGACCTTCGACATCGATGCCAACGGCATCCTGCACGTAAGTGCAAAAGACAAGGCGACTGGCAAGTCTCAGTCGATCGTGATCAAGGCTAACTCGGGTCTGTCCGAGGAAGAAATCGCTCAGATGGTTCGCGATGCCGAGATCAACGCTGAGGAAGACCGCAAGTTCGAAGAGCTGGCAGCTGCACGTAACCAGGGCGATGCACTGGTTCACTCGACTCGCAAAATGATCGTCGATGCTGGCGATAAAGTGACCGAGGAAGAGAAAGCTGCAATCGAAGCTGCTGTAGTTGCACTTGAAACCGCTGTTAAAGGCGACGACAAGGCGGCTATCGAAGCCAAGGTTGAAGAGCTGTCCAAGGTATCGGCTCCGGTTGCACAGAAAATGTACGCCGAGCAGGCGAACCCGGCAGACGCAGCGGCCAAGCCAGCTGATTCGGCTGAAAAAGCGGACGACGTTGTCGACGCTGAGTTCGAAGAAGTAAAAGACAACAAGTAATCAGCTTGTTTGTCGCCCGGTTGACCGCGTTTGCGCGGTGACTGGTAGGATGTCGCCGCGCGGGAGCTTGCTCCCGCGTTGGCGTGTCTGGAGTACCGAAATTTTTACAGCATGCGACAAAGTCGAATGCTGGCGGTTTGGTCTGGATCTTTTCTGTTTTCCGGCCTGAAGTAACCGCTCCTGGCGGCCAATGCATTGGCTGTTAAACACAAACCTATATCGTTGAAAAGACGTGAGTCGGGTCTGATCCTTTTCGGGCTTGGCGGGTTTGGCGAGGCTCGGGAGGGTTTTGTCGAACGTCCTTGAGAGTGCAAAGAATTATGGCAAAGCGCGACTATTACGAAATTTTGGGTGTTGAACGCACCTCGACCGAGATAGAGCTGAAAAAGGCTTATCGTCGCCTGGCGATGAAGCATCACCCGGACCGTAATCCGGATGACAAGGCTTCGGAAGAATTGTTCAAAGAGGCCAACGAGGCTTACGAGGTTCTGTCGGACTCCAGTAAACGTGCTGCTTACGATCAATACGGTCATGCCGGTGTTGATCCACAAATGGGCGGCGGCGGTGCAGGTTTCGGCGGTCAGAACTTCTCCGATATTTTCGGTGATGTGTTCAGCGACTTCTTTGGCGGTGGTCGTGGCGGCTCCCGGGGTGGCGCTCAGCGCGGTAGCGATTTGCGCTACACGCTGGAGCTGGATCTGGAAGAAGCCGTACGCGGTACTACGGTCAATATCCGCGTTCCTACACTGGTCAATTGCAAACCATGTGACGGTTCGGGCGCCAAGAAAGGTTCTTCGCCTGTGACCTGTACCACCTGTGGCGGTATTGGTCAGGTGCGCATGCAGCAGGGTTTCTTCGCGGTTCAGCAGACTTGCCCGCGCTGCCACGGTCAAGGCAAGGTGATTTCTGATCCGTGCGAGAGCTGCCGTGGTGAAGGCCGCGTAGAAGAATACAAAACCCTTTCTGTGAAAGTGCCGGCTGGTGTTGATACCGGTGACCGCATTCGTCTGTCGGGCGAAGGCGAGGCGGGCGTGCAGGGTGGGCCTACGGGTGACCTGTATGTGGTGATCGATGTGCGCGAGCACGCGATTTTCCAGCGCGACGGCAAGCATCTGTTCTGTGAAGTACCAATCAACTTTGCCGACGCTGCGCTGGGTGCTGAAATTGAAGTGCCGACACTGGATGGTCGGGTCAAGCTGAAAATCCCGGAAGGCACACAAAGCGGCAAGCAGTTCCGTTTGCGTGGCAAGGGTGTGGCCCCTGTACGGGGTGGCGGTGCTGGCGACTTGATGTGCCGTGTGGTGATCGAAACCCCGGTCAAGCTGAGCCGCCGTCAGCGTGAGCTGATGGAAGAGTTCCGCACCACGCTGGAAGGTGACAGCAGTCACTCGCCGAACGCCACTGGCTGGTTCGAAGGCGTAAAGCGTTTTTTCGGCGACCTGTAAGGAGCGGTAGATGCGACGTATAGCTGTGATGGGCGCTGCCGGGCGCATGGGCAAGACCTTGATCGATGCGGTGCAGCAGCGTTCGCCGCTGTGCGGGCTGACGGCGGCCATCGTGCGTCCTGGCAGCTCCCTGGTGGGGGCTGATGCCGGTGAGCTGGCTTCTATCGGGCGCATCGGCGTGCCGTTGTCCGAAAGCCTGCAAGCGGTCGCGGCTGATTTCGACGTGCTGATCGACTTCACCTTGCCTGAAGTGATGCTCGCCAACCTGGCGGTGTGTCGCAAATTGGGCAAGGCCATGGTCATTGGTACGACGGGGCTGAATGCCGAGCAGAAGCAGTTGCTGGTCGAGGCTGGCCAGGATATTGCGATTGTCTTTGCTTCCAACTTCAGTGTCGGCGTCAACCTGTCGTTCAAGCTGCTGGATATGGCGGCGCGGGTGATGGGTGAGGATGCCGATATCGAAATCATCGAAGCTCATCATCGGCACAAAGTCGACGCGCCTTCGGGTACCGCGATGCGCATGGGTGAGGTGATTGCTGATGCGCTGGGTCGTGACCTGCAAAAGGTTGCGGTCTATGGTCGTGAAGGCCATACCGGTGCCCGTGAGCGCGAAACCATCGGTTTTGCCACGGTGCGCGGCGGTGATGTGGTGGGTGATCACACGGTCTTGTTCGCCACTGAAGGCGAGCGCCTGGAAATTACCCACAAGGCATCCAGCCGCATGACCTTTGCCAAGGGTGCTGTTCGTGCTGCTCTCTGGCTGCAAGGGCGCGAGCCTGGCCTGTATGACATGCAGGATGTGCTCGACCTGCGCTGAGTAACCTCTGTAAAATCGGGCTGTTGGCGCGCCAGTAGCCCGATTTTTAACCGCTAAGCGATGTTCTGTCGCATTCCCCTGTCTTTTAGACTCTTTAGCGGTAGACCAAAAAAGCCTTTTTCTGTAAGCTACAGCTTTAGTGTGTCCACTAAAAGCGCGCAGATAATTCGATGAAGAAGCGGGGTGACGTGTCCATACGTCACTCCGCTTTTTTACAACCTGCGATCGCCCTTTCAGGCTTTATTTACGGGAGGTCTTCTTGACTAAGCAAGCCATACTCGCCCTCGCTGATGGCAGCATTTTTCGCGGCGAAGCCATTGGGGCCGACGGTCAAACCGTTGGTGAGGTGGTGTTTAACACCGCAATGACTGGCTACCAGGAGATCCTGACGGATCCTTCCTACGCTCAGCAAATCGTGACCCTGACTTACCCGCATGTTGGCAACACCGGTACTACCCCGGAAGACGCCGAGTCTGATCGTGTCTGGTCCGCAGGTCTGGTAATTCGTGATCTGCCGCTGGTTGCAAGCAACTGGCGCAACACCATGTCGCTGGCCGACTACCTGAAAACCAACAATGTTGTGGCTATCGCCGGTATCGACACTCGCCGCCTGACGCGCATCCTGCGTGAGAAAGGCGCGCAGAACGGTTGCATCATGGCGGGCGACAACATTTCTGAAGAAGCTGCCATCGCAGCGGCCCGCGGCTTCCCGGGCCTGAAGGGCATGGATCTGGCGAAAGTCGTCAGCACCGAAAAAGCCTACGAGTGGCGCTCCAGCGTCTGGAATCTGGCTACCGACAGTCACCCGACCATCGAAGCCAGCGAGCTGCCTTACCACGTGGTCGCTTATGACTACGGCGTAAAGTGGAACATCCTGCGCATGCTGGTTGAGCGCGGCTGCCGCGTGACCGTGGTTCCGGCACAGACTCCGGCCAGTGACGTTCTGGCACTCAACCCGGATGGCGTGTTCCTGTCCAACGGCCCGGGTGACCCTGAGCCTTGCGACTACGCGATCACAGCAATCAAGCAAGTGCTGACCACCGAGATTCCGGTTTTCGGTATCTGCCTGGGTCACCAGCTGCTGGCCCTGGCCTCCGGCGCCAAGACCGTGAAAATGGGTCATGGCCATCACGGTGCAAACCACCCGGTTCAGGATCTGGACACCGGTGTTGTAATGATCACCAGCCAGAACCACGGTTTTGCGGTAGACGAAGCGAGCTTGCCAGCCAATGTGCGCGCCATCCACAAGTCGCTGTTCGACGGCACCCTGCAAGGTATCGAGCTGACCGACAAAAGCGCTTTCAGCTTCCAGGGTCACCCTGAAGCAAGCCCTGGCCCGAACGACGTTGCACCGCTGTTCGATCGCTTCATCAATGAGATGGCCAAGCGCCGTTAATTAGCCTCCTTTTGCAGCGCCCTGTGGCGGCCCCGAATTTCGGTGGCCCCCAGGGGGCTTCAGGAACCTGATTGACAGCTTGCCGACTGACCTGCGGATTTGAGTGACAAACCCATGCCAAAACGTACAGACATAAAAAGCATCCTGATTCTCGGCGCTGGCCCGATTGTTATCGGCCAGGCGTGTGAATTCGACTACTCCGGCGCCCAGGCCTGCAAAGCCCTGCGCGAGGAGGGTTACCGCGTCATCCTGGTGAACTCCAACCCTGCCACTATCATGACCGACCCGGACATGGCTGACGCCACGTACATCGAGCCGATCAAGTGGCAGACCGTTGCCAAGATCATCGAAAAAGAGCGTCCGGATGCACTGCTGCCAACCATGGGCGGCCAGACAGCTCTGAACTGCGCACTGGACCTGGAGCGCGAAGGCGTGCTCGAGAAGTTCGGCGTAGAAATGATCGGCGCCAACGCTGACACCATCGACAAAGCTGAAGACCGTTCGCGTTTCGACAAGGCCATGAAGTCCATCGGCCTGGATTGCCCGCGCTCCGGTATCGCCCACACCATGGAAGAGGCCAATGCGGTCCTCGAGCGACTGGGCTTCCCGTGCATCATTCGTCCGTCCTTCACCATGGGCGGCACCGGTGGCGGTATTGCTTACAACCGTGAAGAGTTCGAAGAGATCTGCACCCGTGGTCTGGACCTGTCGCCAACCAAAGAGCTGCTGATCGACGAATCCCTGATCGGCTGGAAAGAGTATGAGATGGAGGTTGTCCGCGACAAAAAAGACAACTGCATCATCGTTTGCTCGATCGAAAACTTCGACCCGATGGGCGTGCACACCGGTGACTCGATCACCGTTGCTCCGGCACAGACCCTGACGGACAAGGAATACCAGATCATGCGTAACGCCTCGTTGGCGGTACTGCGTGAGATCGGCGTTGAAACCGGCGGTTCCAACGTTCAGTTCGGTATCTGCCCGGACACCGGCCGTATGGTCGTGATCGAAATGAACCCGCGTGTATCGCGTTCGTCGGCGCTGGCATCGAAAGCCACCGGCTTCCCGATCGCTCGTATCGCTGCCAAATTGGCGATCGGTTACACCCTGGACGAGCTGCAAAACGAAATCACCGGCGGCGCTACGCCTGCGTCCTTCGAGCCGTCCATCGACTACGTTGTGACCAAGCTGCCGCGCTTCGCTTTCGAGAAGTTCGCCAAGGCTGACGCCCGTTTGACCACACAGATGAAATCTGTGGGCGAAGTCATGGCCATCGGCCGGACTTTCCAGGAATCCCTGCAAAAGGCCCTTCGCGGTCTGGAAGTAGGTGTCAGCGGTCTTGATCCAAAGCTGGACCTGAGCAACCCGGAAAGCATGGCCGTGCTCAAGCGCGAGCTGACCGTGCCGGGCGCCGAGCGTATCTGGTACGTGGCTGACGCGTTCCGCGCCGGCATGACCGTTGAAGATATCTTCGGCATGAACATGATTGACCCTTGGTTCCTGGTACAGATCGAAGATCTGATCAAGGACGAAGAAAAAATCAAGACCATGGCCCTGTCGTCGATCGATCGCGACGCCATGTACCGCTTCAAGCGCAAGGGCTTCTCCGACGCGCGTCTGGCCGTTCTGCTGGGTGTGACCGAGAAGAACCTGCGTCGCCACCGCCACAAGCTGGAAGTGTTCCCGGTCTACAAGCGCGTTGACACCTGCGCAGCCGAGTTCGCTACCGACACCGCCTACATGTACTCCACCTACGAGGAAGAGTGCGAAGCCAACCCTTCGGATCGTGACAAGATCATGATTCTGGGCGGTGGCCCGAACCGTATCGGCCAGGGTATCGAGTTTGACTATTGCTGCGTTCACGCCGCTCTGGCGCTGCGTGCCGACGGTTACGAGACCATCATGGTCAACTGCAACCCGGAAACCGTTTCCACCGACTACGACACTTCGGATCGTCTGTACTTCGAGTCCGTCACCCTGGAAGACGTGCTGGAAATCGTGCGTGTCGAGAAGCCAAAAGGCGTGATCGTCCAGTACGGCGGCCAAACCCCGCTGAAACTGGCGCGTGCCCTGGAAGAAGCCGGCGTGCCGATCATCGGTACCAGCCCTGACGCGATCGACCGTGCAGAAGACCGTGAGCGCTTCCAGCAGATGGTTGAGCGCCTGAACCTGCGTCAGCCGCCTAACGCTACTGTGCGCAGCGAAGACGAAGCCATTCGTGCCGCTGGCAAGATCGGTTACCCGCTGGTTGTTCGTCCTTCCTACGTGTTGGGCGGCCGTGCGATGGAAATCGTTTACGAAGAAGACGAGCTCAAGCGCTACCTGCGTGACGCAGTGAAAGTGTCCAACGACAGCCCCGTGCTGCTGGACCACTTCCTCAACTGCGCCATCGAAATGGACGTGGATGCTGTCTGCGACGGTACTGATGTAGTGATCGGCGCAATCATGCAGCACATCGAGCAGGCTGGCGTTCACTCCGGTGACTCCGCTTGCTCGCTGCCGCCGTACTCGCTGCCGCTGCACATCCAGGACGAGATGCGCGAGCAGGTCAAGAAAATGGCTCTGGAGTTGGGCGTTGTCGGCCTGATGAACGTGCAATTGGCTCTGCAGGGCGAAGATATCTACGTGATCGAAGTGAACCCGCGTGCATCGCGTACCGTTCCTTTCGTCTCCAAGTGCATCGGTGTTTCCCTGGCGATGATCGCAGCTCGCGTAATGGCCGGTAAAACCCTTAAGGAAATCGGTTTCACCAAAGAAATCATTCCTAACTTCTACAGCGTGAAAGAGGCGGTCTTCCCGTTCGCCAAATTCCCGGGTGTTGACCCGATTCTCGGCCCTGAGATGAAGTCCACCGGTGAAGTGATGGGCGTGGGCGATACCTTCGGCGAAGCGTTTGCCAAGGCCCAGATGGGTGCAAGCGAAGTGCTGCCGACTGGCGGTACTGCTTTCATCAGCGTGCGCGACGACGACAAGCCGCTGGTGGCCGGCGTTGCCCGCGACCTGATCAACCTGGGCTTTGAAATCGTTTCGACCGTTGGCACTGCCAAGTTCATCGAAGCAGCAGGCTTGAAAGTACGTCGTGTGAACAAGGTGACCGAAGGTCGTCCGCACGTTGTCGACATGATCAAGAACGACGAAGTAACCTTGATCATCAACACTACCGAAGGACGTCAGTCGATTGCTGACTCCTATTCCATTCGCCGCAACGCGCTGCAGCACAAGATCTACTGCACCACGACTATTGCTGCTGGCGAAGCGATCTGTGAAGCGCTTAAATTCGGTCCTGAAAAAACCGTACGTCGCTTGCAGGATCTACACGCAGGATTAAAGGCATGATCAAGTACCCAATGACGGTCCAGGGCGCCAAAGCCCTGGAAGAAGAACACGCACATCTGACCAAGGTTGTCCGTCCCAAGCTGAGCCAGGATATCGGCACGGCGCGTGAGCTGGGCGACCTTAAAGAAAACGCTGAATACCATGCTGCCCGTGAGCAGCAGGGTATGGTTGAGGCGCGTATCCGTGACATCGAAGGCCGCATGCAGAACGCGGTGATCATCGATGTAACGACTATTCCTCACACCGGTAAAGTGATTTTCGGTACCACGGTCGAGATCGCCAACGTTGAAACTGACGAAAGCGTGACCTACCAGATCGTTGGTGAAGATGAGGCTGACTTCAAGCTCGGAAAGATCTCCGTTGGTTCGCCACTTGCCCGTGCCTTGATTGCCAAGGAAGAGGGTGATGTGGTGGCGGTGAAAACACCGGGCGGCGTCATTGAGTACGAAATTGTCAAAGTAAGTCACATCTAAGAAGAGCGCCCGCCGTGTGCGGGCGCACTTTTTTGGCGGTCGGCCCGGGTGTTCCGGGTTGGCGGCCTGTGGTTGTTGCACACAGAATTGTTTGCCGGTGCTGGCCGCAATGCGGTTGGCAGCGAAGCTGTTGAAGTGGCATGGAGCAAGTGGGGAAGTAGTGCGTTGGGCGTCTCTGGCTGCCTGATGCGTTGCGCGGGCAGTGCTTGCATGACTCTCGGGCTTTGGCCCTGGAAGAGTTTCAGGGCGCGCCAGGCGCACCCTTGACCCTTGTCTACATCACTTGAAACGGTGGATGTTCGACAGTTGCTTGTTTACATTGACGTTCTTGCGGTACAGAAGCGCCATTTTGCCGATAACCTGTACCAGTTCCGCTTTGCCGGCCTTGCACAGTTCTGCAATGGCCTCCAGGCGGGATTCGCGATCCAGAATGTTGACTTTGATTTTAATCAGCTCGTGATCGCCCAATGCGCGTTCGAGTTCGGCTAAAACACCTTCAGTCAAACCATTGTCAGCCACAGTCAAAACTGGTTTCAGATGGTGGCCAATGGATTTGTACTGTTTCTTCTGCTCTTGAGTGAGCGGCATAATCTGACCCCTGTGTCTGATCTTGTAAAAAGCGGCGGCCAGTTTACCCGAGCGAGTCCCAGACCGCCCAGTTAATCACGACCCGTTTAAAATTTTTGAGGTGGCCCGTGGCCCGTTCCAAGACTAGCCTTAACTGGCTGAAAGAACATTTCAACGACCCGTACGTCAAAATGGCGCAAAAAGACGGGTATCGCTCCCGTGCCAGCTACAAATTGCTGGAGATCCAGGAGCGCGACAAGCTGATTCGTCCCGGTATGACCGTTATCGACCTGGGTGCAGCCCCGGGTGGCTGGTCGCAGGTGACCAGTCGTCTGATCGGTGGTCAGGGGCGTTTGATTGCTTCCGACATCCTGGACATGGACAGCATCCCTGATGTGACCTTCATCAAGGGCGACTTTACCGAGGACGCCGTGCTTGCTCAGATCCTCGAGGCCGTCGGAAATACACAAGTAGACCTTGTGATTTCAGATATGGCCCCCAATATGAGTGGATTGGCAGCTGTCGACATGCCGCGGGCGATGTTTCTGTGCGAATTGGCACTGGATCTTGCCGGTCGCGTCCTGCGTCCAGGTGGTGATTTTCTGATTAAGGTTTTCCAGGGGGAAGGCTTCGATCAGTACCACAAGGACATTCGCAAGCTGTTTGACAAGGTACAGATGCGCAAGCCGTCCTCGTCGCGAGACAGGTCCCGCGAGCAGTATTTGCTGGGGCGCGGCTTCCGCGGTGTTGAAGGTTCGGCCAGTGATGAACGTCTGTAACAAGGGCGATAGATTTTTTTGAATCGCTTTACAGATCTGGCATAACGAATATTGTGTAGGCAAAGTTTCACAAAGGGTTACAGACGGAGCCTGCAAGGGTTGTAGGCAATGTAGTAAGTTATGCCGGTGAATATCATGCGAAGCACGCTTCAGTAGCGGGGCTTGTGCTTCAGAGGGTAGCTAATTGAACGATATGGCAAAGAATCTGATCCTGTGGTTGATCATCGCCGCTGTCCTGGTGACAGTGATGAACAACTTCTCCAGTCCAAACGAGCCACAAACCCTCAACTATTCCGACTTCATCCAGCAAGTTAAGGATGGCAAGGTCGAGCGCGTTGCCGTGGATGGCTACGTGATTACCGGCAAACGCAGCGATGGCGATACCTTCAAAACCATCCGTCCGGCGATTCAGGACAACGGTTTGATCGGCGACCTGGTGGATAACCACGTCACCGTTGAAGGCAAATTGCCTGAGCAACAAAGCATCTGGACCCAGTTGCTGGTTGCGAGCTTCCCGATCCTGGTGATTATTGCGGTCTTCATGTTCATGATGCGCCAGATGCAGGGCGGTGCCGGCGGTAAAGGCGGCCCGATGAGCTTTGGCAAGAGCAAGGCGCGGCTGCTGTCGGAAGACCAGGTCAAGACGACCCTGGCTGACGTGGCAGGTTGCGATGAAGCCAAGGAAGAAGTGGGCGAGCTGGTTGAGTTCCTGCGCGATCCGGGCAAGTTCCAGCGTCTGGGCGGGCGTATCCCTCGCGGCGTACTGATGGTGGGTCCGCCAGGTACGGGTAAAACCCTGATCGCCAAGGCGATTGCGGGTGAGGCCAAGGTACCGTTCTTCACTATTTCCGGTTCCGACTTTGTTGAAATGTTCGTGGGCGTTGGTGCAAGCCGTGTTCGTGACATGTTTGAGCAGGCCAAGAAGCACGCGCCTTGCATCATCTTTATCGATGAGATCGACGCTGTCGGCCGTCACCGTGGTAACGGTATGGGCGGCGGTCATGACGAGCGCGAGCAGACCCTTAACCAGTTGCTGGTTGAGATGGACGGCTTTGAGATGAATGACGGCATCATCGTGATTGCCGCCACCAACCGTCCTGACGTGCTTGACCCTGCGCTGCTGCGTCCAGGTCGCTTTGACCGTCAGGTGGTGGTTGGCTTGCCGGACATCCGTGGTCGCGAGCAGATTCTCAAAGTACACATGCGTAAAGTGCCAATGGGCGACGACGTCCAGCCGGCTGTTATTGCACGTGGTACCCCGGGCTTCTCGGGTGCCGACCTGGCCAACCTGGTCAACGAAGCTTCCCTGTTCGCGGCGCGTACCGGCAAGCGTGTTGTTGAAATGAAAGAGTTCGAGCTGGCCAAGGACAAGATCATGATGGGCGCCGAGCGCAAATCGATGGTCATGTCCGATAAAGAAAAGCGCAACACGGCCTATCACGAAGCGGGTCACGCTATCGTTGGTCGCGTAGTGCCTGAGCATGATCCGGTCTACAAGGTGTCGATCATTCCTCGTGGCCGCGCCCTGGGCGTGACCATGTTCCTGCCGGAAGAAGATCGCTACAGCTTGTCCAAGCGTGCGCTGATCAGCCAGATCTGCTCGCTGTATGGCGGCCGTATCGCTGAAGAGATGACCTTGGGCTTTGACGGTGTGACCACCGGCGCTTCCAACGACATCATGCGAGCCAGCCAGATTGCCCGCAACATGGTGACCAAGTGGGGCTTGTCCGAGAAGCTCGGCCCGCTGATGTATGCCGAAGACGAAGAGTCCTATCTGGGTCGTGGCGGTGGTCAGTCTGCAAACGTGTCGGGCGAGACAGCCAAGCTGATCGACTCGGAAGTGCGCAGCATCATTGATCAGTGCTACAACACGGCCAAGCAGATCCTGACCGAAAATCGCGACAAGCTGGATGCAATGGCTGACGCGTTGATGAAGTACGAAACGATCGATGCCGATCAGATCGACGACATCATGGCGGGTCGTCCGCCACGTGAGCCGCGTGACTGGGAAGATGGCAACTCGGGTACCCCGACTGCCCCTACGCTGGATAAAACCGAGCGCCCGGAAACACCTATCGGCGGCCCTGCTGCTGATCAATAAGGCTTGAAATGACTTCTGTTCAGTCCTCAACCCGGTTGCCTTGCGGCAACCGGGTTCTTGATTTGGCCCATACGCATGTTATGGGCATCCTCAATGTCACCCCTGATTCCTTTTCCGATGGCGGCCGCTTTGCTGCCCTGGATGCAGCTCTGCGCCATGCAGAGGCGATGGTGCAGGCGGGTGCAACCCTGATTGATGTTGGCGGTGAGTCAACGCGCCCCGGAGCTCCTGTGGTATTGCCGCAGGAAGAGCTCGACCGGGTTGCTCCTGTTGTCGAGCGAATTGCCCGGGAACTGGATGTGATTATTTCGGTCGATACATCCGCGCCAATCGTCATGACCGAGGTTGCGCGCCTGGGAGCAGGGCTGATCAATGATGTGCGCTCGCTGCGCCGTGAAGGGGCCTTGCAGGCCGCTGCGGCGACAGGCTTGCCGGTATGCCTGATGCATATGCTCGGTGAGCCTGGAGACATGCAGGACAACCCGCATTACGAAGACCTGGTGGGCGAGGTGTCGACGTTTCTCGCTGACAGCATGGCGCGTTGCGCTGCTGCTGGCATTGGGGCCGAACGCATCGTGCTCGATCCGGGCTTTGGTTTTGCCAAGACATTGCAGCACAATTTGAGCCTGTTCAAGCATATGGAGGCCTTGCATGCGCTGGGTCGGCCTTTGCTGGTGGGCGTGTCACGTAAAAGCATGGTCGGGCAGACACTGAACCGGCCAGTTGCAGGGCGTCTCTATGGCAGTCTGGCGCTTGCAGCATTGGCGATGACCAAGGGTGCGCGCATTCTGCGCGTCCATGATGTTGCCGAAACAGTTGATGTGGTACGGATGATCGCAGCGGTAGATTCCGCCGACTAAGAATGATGGAGCACTTATGACAAAGAAGTATTTTGGCACCGACGGTATTCGTGGTCGGGTCGGCGTTTATCCGATTACCCCTGACTTTATGCTCAAGTTGGGTTGGGCAGCGGGCATGGCGTTTCGCAGCAAGGGCGCTTGCCGGATCCTGGTAGGCAAGGACACCCGCATCTCGGGTTACATGTTTGAGTCGGCTCTTGAAGCGGGCTTGTCGGCTGCCGGGGCTGATGTGATGTTGCTGGGGCCTATGCCGACACCGGCCATTGCCTACCTGACACGTACCTTCCATGCGGAAGCGGGTATCGTGATCAGCGCTTCGCACAATCCCCACGACGATAATGGCATCAAGTTCTTTTCCGGCGAGGGCACCAAGCTGCCTGACGACGTTGAACTGATGATCGAAGAGTTGCTGGATGCGCCGATGACCGTTGTCGATTCCGACAAGCTCGGCAAGGTCTCGCGGATCAATGATGCGCCGGGCCGTTATATCGAATTCTGTAAAAGCAGCGTGCCAAGCAGCACCAAATTCAGCGGTATGAAGATTGTTCTCGATTGCGCCCACGGTGCTACCTACAAGGTTGCGCCAAGTGTGTTCAAGGAGCTGGGTGCTCAAGTCGTTGTTCTGTCGGCGCAGCCTGATGGCCTGAACATCAACGAAAACTGCGGTTCGACCCATATGGGTCAGTTGCAGGCTGCCGTGGTGGCTGAAGGTGCGGACCTGGGTATTGCTTTTGATGGCGACGGCGATCGCGTGTTGATGGTTGACCATACCGGTGCTGTGGTCGATGGCGATGAGCTGTTGTTTATCATTGCCCGTGACCTGCACGAGCGTGGCAAATTGCAGGGTGGCGTTGTCGGTACGCTGATGAGCAACCTTGGCCTTGAGTTGGCATTGGCTGATCTGGGTATCGAGTTCGTACGCGCCAATGTGGGCGACCGTTACGTTATCGCGGCCCTGCAAGAGCGTAACTGGCTGGTAGGTGGCGAGAACTCCGGGCATATCGTGTGCTTCCACCACACCACCACCGGCGATGCGATCATTGCTGCGCTGCAGGTGTTGTTGTCCTTGCGTCGTCGCGATGAAAGCCTGGCCCAGTCGCGTCAGGCGCTGCGCAAGTGCCCGCAAGTGTTACTGAATGTTCGTTTTGCCGGTGGCGTCGACCCTGTCGAGCACCCGGCGGTGAAGGAGGCGTGCGCGCGAGTGACGGCTGCCATGAATGGCCGTGGTCGTGTGTTGTTGCGCAAGTCCGGAACAGAGCCTTTGGTGCGCGTGATGGTCGAAGGCGATGACGAAAACATGGTTCGCGGCTACGCCGAAGAGCTGGCAAAACTGGTAAGTGAAGTTTGTGCCTGATTCGGCTTGCCAGCTTTGATTTGGTTGGGTAACATCTGCGCCCACTTTGACCGACGAGGTAAAGCATGCGTCGCACTATGGTAGCTGGTAACTGGAAGATGCACGGTACCCGCGCCAGCGTCGCTGAGCTGATCGACGGTCTGCGTGGTCTGGTCCTGCCAAACGATGTTGATGTTGCAGTTTTTCCGCCTCAGCTGTTTATTGATCGTGTTATCAATGGCTTGCAAGGCGCAGCGATTTCGGTCGGTGCTCAGGATGCTGCAGTGGAGTCGGGGCAGGGCGCGCTGACTGGCGAGATTTCCTCTAGTCAGTTGGCCGACGCAGGTTGCAAGCTGGTGCTTGTGGGGCACTCCGAACGCCGCCTGATACTGGGTGAGCAGGACGAGACACTCAATCGCAAGTTTGCAGCGGCCCAAGCCTCAGGCTTGACGCCAGTGTTGTGCATAGGGGAAACCCTGGAGCAGCGCGAAGCGGGGCAAACGCTGGAAGTGGTAGAGCGTCAGCTGAATGCCGTGATTGACGAGTTTGGCATTGATGCTTTTGTAAATGCCGTGATTGCATACGAGCCGGTCTGGGCCATTGGCACCGGGCTGACCGCATCACCACAGCAAGCGCAAGATGTGCATGCGGCCATTCGCGCACAGCTGGCGCAAAAGAATTCTGAAGTGGCACAAGGTGTGCGGCTTCTATACGGCGGCAGCGTGAAGGCGGCCAATGCGGTCGAACTGTTCAGCATGCCGGATATCGATGGGGGACTCATTGGCGGGGCTTCCCTGAATGCAGATGAGTTCGGTGCGATCATTCGTGCCGCAGGAAACTGAAAATGCTGGATAACGTCGTAACTGTGTTTCATCTGTTGACAGCATTGGGTGTAATTGCCCTGGTTTTGCTGCAACAGGGCAAGGGAGCGGATGCTGGAGCATCTTTCGGCGCAGGTGCATCAAATACTGTGTTCGGAAGCCAAGGTTCCTCTACCTTTCTTAGTAAGTTTACTGCTATACTTGCCGCAGGTTTTTTCATAACCAGCTTGGGGTTAGGTTACTTTGCTAAAGAGAAGGCTGAACAGCTGACTCAAGTAGGTTTGCCAAATCCAGCGGTGTTGGAAGTTCCAGTGCAAAAGCCGGCTTCAGATGATGTTCCGGTGCTTCAAGAGCAAAAGTCGGCAACTCCTGCGACTGACGTACCTCCAGCTCAAGAGCAAAAGTAAAACGGGTTTCATGATGTAAACGTTGTATTGCCGAGGTGGTGGAATTGGTAGACACGCAACCTTGAGGTGGTTGTGCCCATAGGGTGTAGGGGTTCGAGTCCCCTTCTCGGTACCAATTATCAAGAATGCCCGCAGTAGCGGGCTTTCTTGTATGTGGAAGGTTGGATTGACCCGTCACGGGATCAACCGTATACTTCCGCTCCAGCTTTGTCGCGGGATGGAGCAGTCTGGTAGCTCGTCGGGCTCATAACCCGAAGGTCGTCGGTTCAAATCCGGCTCCCGCAACCAGTTTCAGCGGAGCCCCTTTTCAGGGGCTTTTTGTTAGCTGGACACTTTATAGCGTCGGTATTCAACGACGTTTCAGAGATGGGCGCTTCGCCCATTTTTTCATTTTGCACAGCATGCACAAACATGCACTAGGGGGTTCAGGTGTCGAGCAAGCTAGAACAGTTGCAGGACTTGTTGGCCCCGGTGGTCGTGGCCCTTGGCTATGAATGCTGGGGTATTGAATTTTCGGCTCAAGGCCGCCATTCAATGTTGCGTGTGTATATCGACAAGGAAGGCGGCGTACTGGTGGATGACTGCGCTATCGTGAGTCGTCAGATCAGCGGCGTTCTGGATGTCGAAGATCCTATCGCTGTTGAATACACCCTTGAAGTTTCTTCTCCTGGCATGGAACGCCCGCTGTTCACCCTTGAACAGTTTGCCCAATTTGTCGGTGAGCAAGTGAAGATCAAGCTGCGCTCGCCTTTTGAAGGGCGACGCAACTTTCAGGGCCTTCTGCGCGGCGTAGAAGAGCAGGACATCGTGGTGCAGGTTGAAGACCATGAGTTCCTGTTGCCGATCGATATGATCGACAAGGCCAACATTATTCCCAGTTTTGACTGAGACGCGGATCCCGCGGATCCAATGGCTTGCGAAAGGCGAGGCGTACGATGAGCAAAGAAGTACTGCTGGTTGTTGAGTCGGTGTCCAATGAAAAGGGCGTACCGGCAAACGTTATTTTTGAAGCGCTGGAGCTGGCTCTGGCCACCGCTACTAAAAAGCGTTTTGAAGACGAAGTCGAACTGCGTGTGGAAATCAATCGCCACACCGGTAACTATGAGACTTTCCGTCGCTGGACTGTGGTCGAAGACGAAGATCTGGATGATCCAGCATACGAGTTGGCTGTAGACCAGGCCCAGGCGAAACAGCCAGGCGCGAAAGCCGGCGATATTATCGAAGAGAAAATCGATTCTATCGAATTCGGTCGAATTGCTGCACAGACGGCCAAACAGGTCATCGTGCAAAAAGTTCGCGAAGCCGAGCGTGCTCAAGTAGTCGATGCCTATCGTGAGCGTCTGGGCGAAATCATTTCCGGCACCGTTAAAAAGGTGACCCGCGACAATGTGATCGTTGACCTGGGTAACAACGCTGAAGCGTTGCTGGCCCGTGAAGACATCATTTCGCGTGAGACTTTCCGTGTTGGCGTACGCCTTCGCGCATTGCTCAAGGAAATCCGCACTGAAAACCGCGGTCCTCAGCTGATCCTGTCGCGTACAGCGCCAGAGATGCTGATCGAGTTGTTCCGCATTGAAGTGCCAGAAATCTCCGAAGGCCTGATCGAAGTGATGGCGGCCTCCCGCGATCCTGGATCACGCGCTAAAATAGCCGTTCGCTCGAAAGACAAACGCATTGATCCGCAAGGTGCCTGCATTGGTATGCGCGGTTCGCGTGTCCAGGCAGTGTCCGGCGAATTGGGCGGAGAGCGAGTGGATATCGTCCTTTGGGATGACAACCCGGCGCAGTTCGTGATCAACGCAATGTCGCCAGCAGAAGTGGCGGCTATTATCGTCGACGAAGATGCCCATGCAATGGACATCGCCGTTGGCGCAGACAATCTGGCCCAGGCGATTGGTCGCGGCGGTCAGAACGTACGTCTGGCCAGCCAGTTGACCGGCTGGACCCTGAACGTGATGACCGAATCGGACATCCAGGCCAAGCAGCAAGCAGAAACCGGCGATATCCTGCGCAACTTCATCGAAGAGCTGGAAGTTGATGAAGACCTGGCGCAGGTACTGGTTGATGAAGGCTTTACTAGCCTGGAAGAGATTGCCTACGTACCGGTGGAAGAAATGCTCAACATCGATGGCTTTGACGAAGATACCGTCAACGAGCTTCGCGCTCGCGCCAAGGATCGACTGTTGACTAAAGCCATCGCTACTGAGGAAAAGCTGGCAGACGCCCATCCGGCCGAAGACCTGCTCTCGCTTGAGGGTATGGACAAGGATTTGGCGATGGAACTGGCGGTGCGCGGCGTAATTACCCGCGAAGACCTGGCCGAGCAGTCTATTGACGACCTGCTCGACATCGACGGCATTGACGATGATCGTGCCGGCAAGTTGATCATGGCCGCCCGAGCCCATTGGTTCGAGTAATTAGGCGCGGCCTGAGGAGAGAAATGCATGACGCAAGTCACGGTGAAACAACTGGCCGATGAGGTCAAAACACCGGTTGAGCGCCTGTTGCAGCAGATGCGTGAGGCAGGTCTGCCGCACAACGCCGCCGAGCAGAATGTAACCGATAGTGAGAAGCAGGCTCTGCTGACTCACCTTAAAAGCAGCCACAAGGCTAAAGTGGAAGAACCGCGCAAGATCACTTTGCAGCGTAAAACCACCAGTACCCTGCGTGTAGCTGGCAGCAAAAGCATCAGCGTTGAAGTACGCAAGAAGAAAGTCTTCGTACAGCAAAGCCCGGAAGAAATCGAAGCCGAGCGCAAACGTGAGATGGATGAACGTCGTGCAGTAGAAAATGCCGCACGTCAAAAGGCTGAAGAAGAGTCCAAGCGTCGCGCCGAAGAAGAAGCGCGCCGCCAGCCTGCATCTGCTCCTGTTGCAGCACCGGCTCCGGCCGCTGCAGCGCCTGCACCTGTGCAAGCCGCAGCGCCAGCACCGGCTCCAGCCGCTGATGCACGCAAGCGTGACGAACAGCGTCGCCCGGACAAACCACGCGCAGACGATAACAATCGTCGCGGCAGTGGTGACGGCGATCGCAAAAACGCTCCGCATCGTGCCTCGGTTAAAGAAAAAGCACCGACTCCACGTGTTGCTCCGCGCACTTCCGACGAAGAAAGCGACAGCTTCCGTCGCGGTGGTCGTGGCAAGGGCAAGCTGAAGAAGCGCAACGCTCACGGTTTCCAGAGCCCAACCGGCCCTGTAGTTCGTGACGTGCAGATTGGCGAGACCATCACTGTCGGCGATTTGGCCGCACAGATGTCGGTCAAGGCTGCCGAAGTCATCAAGTTCATGTTCAAGCTGGGTACTCCAGCAACCATCAACCAGGTACTGGATCAGGAAACTGCCCAACTGGTTGCTGAAGAACTGGGCCACAAAGTGACTCTGGTCAGCGACAACGCCCTGGAAGATTCCCTGGCCGAGTCCCTGAAGTTCGAAGGCGAGTCGTTCTCCCGTGCACCGGTTGTGACCGTAATGGGCCACGTTGACCACGGTAAAACGTCCCTGCTCGACTACATCCGTCGTGCCAAGGTAGCGGCTGGCGAAGCCGGTGGTATTACCCAGCACATCGGTGCGTACCACGTTGAAACCGAGCGCGGCATGGTCACGTTCCTCGATACCCCGGGTCACGCTGCGTTTACCGCAATGCGTGCTCGTGGTGCCAAGGCGACTGACATCGTGATTCTGGTTGTGGCTGCAGACGACGGCGTAATGCCGCAGACCATCGAAGCCGTTCAGCATGCGAAAGCCGCTGGCGTGCCTCTGGTTGTTGCAGTGAACAAGATCGACAAGCCAGGTGCTGACCTCGATCGCATTCGTAGCGAACTGTCCGTTCACGGCGTGACGTCGGAAGAGTGGGGTGGTGACACTCCGTTTGTTTCGGTCTCGGCGAAAATGGGTACCGGCGTTGACGAATTGCTCGAAGCCGTACTGCTGCAAGCTGAAGTTCTGGAACTCAAGGCAACTCCATCGGCTCCTGGCCGTGGCGTAGTGGTTGAGTCCCGTCTGGACAAAGGCCGCGGTCCTGTTGCTACCGTTCTGGTTCAAGACGGTACCCTGCGCCAAGGCGACATGGTACTGGTCGGTTCCAACTACGGCCGCATCCGCGCCATGCTCGACGAGAACGGCAAGCCTATCAAGGAAGCCGGTCCATCCATCCCTGTCGAGATTCTCGGCCTGGACGGTACGCCAGATGCTGGCGACGAGATGAGCGTAATGACCGACGAGAAGAAGGCACGTGAAGTTGCCCTGTTCCGTCAAGGCAAGTTCCGCGAAGTGAAACTGGCGCGTGCTCACGCAGGCAAGCTGGAAAACATCTTCGAGAACATGGGCCAGGAAGAGAAGAAGACGCTTAACATCGTCCTCAAATCTGACGTCCGTGGTTCGTTGGAAGCTCTGCAGGGCGCTCTGAGCGGCCTGGGTAACGACGAAGTGCAAGTGCGCGTAGTGGGCGGCGGTGTCGGTGGTATCACCGAGAGCGACGCTAACCTGGCACTGGCCTCCAACGCTGTACTGTTTGGCTTCAACGTGCGTGCCGATGCCGGCGCTCGCAAGATTGTCGAGCAGGAAGGCCTGGACATGCGTTACTACAACGTCATCTACGACATCATCGAAGACGTCAAGAAAGCCCTTACCGGCATGCTTGGCAGCGACGTTCGGGAGAACATCCTGGGTATCGCTGAAGTCCGTGACGTGTTCCGTTCGCCTAAGTTCGGCGCGGTTGCAGGTTGCATGGTGCTGGAAGGTGTTGTTCACCGTAACCGTCCAATCCGCGTACTGCGTGAAGACATCGTTATCTACGAAGGCGAGCTGGAATCCCTGCGTCGCTTCAAAGATGACATGTCCGAAGTGCGTGCCGGCATGGAATGCGGTATCGGCGTCAAGAGCTACAACGACGTTAAAGTCGGTGACAAGATCGAAGTGTTCGAGAAGGTCCAGGTTGCTCGCAGCCTCTAACTCGCGAGCCTCAAGAGCGAGGACGAGCCCGCGCATGCAAATGCGCAGCGCTCGGCCTGGACTCTAAACGCAACGCCCGGTCCGGCTTCTGTCGTGCCGGGCGTTTGCCGCTTTCAGACCGCATGGGTTTCCCATGGGTGAGTAACAGGTAACAAGACATGGCAAAAGAATATAGCCGTACCCAACGTATTGGCGATCAGATGCAGCGCGAGCTGGCACAGCTGATCCGTCGTGAAGTCAAAGACCCGCGCGTGGGCCTGGTCACCATTACTGCTGTTGAAGTCAGCCGTGACGTCGGTCACGCCAAGATCTTCATCACCGTGATGGGTCAGGACAGCGCTGAAGATATCGCCCAGAGCATCAAGGTGCTGAACTCGGCAGCGGGTTTCCTGCGCATGCAACTGGCGCGTGAAATGAAGCTGCGCAGCGTTCCGCAGTTGCACTTCCACTACGATGAAAGCGTCGTGCGTGGTGCTCATCTGTCCGCCTTGATCGAGCGTGCAGTGGCTGAAGACAATCAGCACCCTGAAACCACTGCTCCCGAAGACACCAAGGAGTAACCGGTGGCTCAGGTCAAGCGTATCCGTCGTAACGTCAGCGGCATCATCCTGCTGGACAAGCCACTTGGGTTTACTTCCAATGCGGCCCTGCAGAAAGTTCGCTGGCTGCTCAATGCCGAGAAGGCAGGGCACACCGGTAGCCTCGATCCATTGGCCAGCGGTGTATTGCCGCTGTGCTTTGGCGAAGCCACCAAGTTTTCGCAATACCTGCTCGATTCCGACAAGGGTTATGAAACCCTGATGCAATTGGGCAAGACCACGACCACGGCAGACGCTGAAGGCGAGGTTTTGCAGACTCGCCCGGTGACCGTTGGTCGCGCCGATATTGAAGCTGTTTTACCCAATTTTCGTGGGCAAATCAGCCAGATACCGCCGATGTACTCTGCGCTCAAGCGTGACGGACAGCCGCTTTACAAGCTGGCCCGTGCAGGCGAAGTGGTGGAGCGTGAACCGCGTTCTGTTACTATTACCCGCCTCGAATTACTGGCCAGCGAAGGCGACACTGCGCGCCTGGCCGTCGACTGCACCAAAGGCACCTATATCCGTACCCTTGTGGAAGATATCGGTGAGCAATTGGGGTGCGGGGCATACGTTGCAGAACTGCGTCGTACCCACGCCGGACCTTTCAGCCTGGCCCAGACGGTTACCCTGGAAGAGCTGGAGGCGGTGCATGCCGAAGGCGGCAATGAAGCGGTTGATCGCTTCCTGATGCCATCGGACAGCGGTTTGCTCGACTGGCCATTGCTGCACTTCTCGGAAGCCAGCTCGTTTTATTGGCTCAATGGCCAACCGGTGCGTGCTCCGGATGCTCCGAAGTTCGGTATGGTGCGGGTACAGGATCACAACGGTCGCTTTATCGGTATCGGTGAAGTGAGCGAAGACGGGCGTATTGCGCCGCGTCGACTGATTCGGTCGGAATGACCGGAACCAGGCTGCATCGGGTGTAGTATTACCGGCGCAGACTGGAATGAGGGTGGCTGTTATTAGGCACGGTCACATCTCACATTTAAATACGAGGATTTGTCCTCGGCCTATTGGATCTGTCTTGTTCGCAAGCAGGCCCTAATTGAAAGGAAAGCCAAATGGCACTTACAGTTGAACACAAAGCAGAAATCGTAAAAGACTACCAGCAAGCTCCAGGTGATACAGGTTCTCCAGAAGTGCAGGTTGCACTGCTGACCTTTAACATCAACACGCTGCAAGGTCACTTCAAAGCTAACAGCAAAGATCACCACTCCCGTCGTGGTCTGATCCGCATGGTAAACCAGCGTCGCAAGCTGCTGGACTACCTGAAAGGCAAGAACGTTGAGCGTTACAAAGCGCTGATCGCTCGCCTGGGTCTGCGTCGCTAATAGCGATGTTGCTAGAGGCTGGTTGTCTGTCGTGTGTCTGCGGGTTTCCCGCAGTCTCATGGCAGGCTTCCAGCCTCAAGTTTTATCTGGACTACCCGGATTCTTACGAAAGCTTGCCTATAGGGCTGTTTTCGTAAGCATCTTGAGTCGGGCCAATACCCGATGTTGCATATGACTTTCGCAAGAAACCCGTTCCCCAAGAGCCACAAAGAAGGTAGGACACCGTGAACCCGGTTATCAAAAAATTTCAGTTCGGTCAGTCGACCGTTACTCTCGAGACTGGCCGTATCGCCCGTCAGGCTTCCGGCGCAGTATTGGTCACCGTTGACGACGACGTCAGCGTGTTGGTGACTGTAGTCGGTTCCAAGCAAGCGGATCCAGGCAAGGGCTTTTTCCCTCTGTCGGTTCACTACCAGGAAAAAACCTACGCCGCGGGTAAAATCCCTGGCGGTTTCTTCAAGCGTGAAGGTCGCCCTTCCGAGAAAGAAACCCTGACGTCGCGTCTGATCGACCGTCCGATCCGTCCGCTGTTCCCAGAAGGTTTCATGAACGAAGTGCAGGTTGTCTGCACCGTTCTGTCCACCAGCAAGAAAACCGATCCGGACGTCGCTGCGATGATCGGTACTTCGGCTGCCCTGGCCATTTCCGGCATCCCTTTTGATGGTCCGATCGGCGCTGCCCGCGTTGCTTACCACGAAAGCACCGGTTACCTGCTGAACCCGACTTACGAGCAACTGGCCGCTTCGAGCCTGGACATGGTTGTTGCCGGTACTTCGGAAGCCGTATTGATGGTTGAATCGGAAGCCAAAGAGCTGACCGAAGACCAGATGCTGGGCGCTGTACTGTTCGCCCACGACGAATTCCAGGTGGTTATCCAGGCTGTCAAAGAGCTGGCTGCCGAAGCTGCCAAGCCAACTTGGGACTGGGCTGCTGCCCCGGAAGCGACCGCACTGCTGGGCGCTATCCGTGCCGAGTTCGGTGAAGCGATCTCCCAGGCTTACACCATCACCGTCAAGGCAGACCGTTACGCGCGTCTGGGCGAGTTGAAGGATCAGGTTGTTGCCAAGCTGTCCGGTGAAGAAGGCCAGCCTTCTGCCAGCGAAGTTAAAGCTGCATTCGGTGAAATCGAATACCGCACCGTTCGCGAAAACATCGTTAACGGCAAGCCGCGTATCGATGGTCGTGACACCAAGACTGTTCGCCCTCTGAACATCGAAGTTGGCGTTCTGCCGAAGACCCACGGTTCGGCCCTGTTCACCCGTGGTGAAACTCAGGCGCTGGTTGTTGCAACTCTGGGTACTGCCCGTGACGCGCAACTGCTGGACACCCTGGAAGGCGAGAAAAAAGACCCGTTCATGCTGCACTACAACTTCCCTCCGTTCTCGGTAGGTGAGTGTGGTCGCATGGGTGGCGCTGGTCGTCGCGAAATCGGTCACGGCCGTCTGGCCCGTCGTTCGGTTCAAGCCATGCTGCCTGCTGCCGACGTGTTCCCGTACACCATCCGTGTTGTATCGGAAATCACTGAATCCAACGGTTCCAGCTCGATGGCATCGGTTTGCGGTGCTTCCCTGGCACTGATGGATGCCGGTGTGCCGATGAAGGCGCCGGTTGCCGGTATCGCCATGGGTCTGGTTAAAGAAGGCGAGAAGTTCGCAGTTCTGACCGACATCCTGGGTGACGAAGACCACCTGGGCGACATGGACTTCAAGGTAGCCGGTACCGCCAAAGGTGTTACCGCGCTGCAGATGGACATCAAGATCAAGGGCATCACCGAAGAAATCATGGAGATCGCTCTGGGCCAGGCCCTGGACGCTCGCCTGAACATCTTGGGCCAGATGAACCAGATCATTGCCGTATCGCGCAACGAGCTGTCGGCCAACGCTCCGACCATGATCGCGATGAAAATCGACACCGACAAAATCCGTGACGTTATCGGTAAAGGCGGCGCGACGATCCGTGCAATCTGTGAAGAAACCAAGGCTTCGATCGATATCGAAGACGACGGTTCGATCAAGATCTTCGGCGAGTCCAAGGAAGCAGCAGAAGCCGCGCGTCAGCGCGTTCTGGGCATCACCGCGGAAGCCGAGATTGGCAAGATCTACGTGGGCAAGGTTGAGCGTATCGTCGACTTCGGCGCATTCGTAAACATCCTGCCGGGCAAAGACGGCCTGGTTCACATCTCCATGCTGAGCGATGCTCGCGTTGAGAAAGTGACTGACATTCTGAAAGAAGGTCAGGAAGTGGAAGTACTGGTACTGGACGTGGACAACCGCGGCCGTATCAAGCTGTCCATCAAGGACGTCGCTGCTGCCAAGGCTTCGGAAGCTTAATCGCTCTCGACACCTGCTTTGAAAAAGGACCCTTCGGGGTCCTTTTTTTATGCCTGGAACAAAGTCAGCACCATAGGGCCATAGGCCACGAGTCGAAAGCCGCAACTTGCATGCAGAATTAACCGGCGCCATGCATTTTGCACGACGGGGCAATTTTGGCTATTTTGTAAGTTGTTGATTTATATAGGTTTATTTGTTTTTAAAAGTTGGCACGCGGCCTGCAATAGTACTGATAACCCTGCTGCTGCAAGACGGCGCAGATTCTAAAGAAGACAGGAGTTACTCGTATGAAGAAGTTCGCTATCGCTGCCGCAACTGCCACCGCTCTGACCCTGACTATGGCCAATGCTGCATTTGCTGCCCAGGCGACCACCCAGGCACCCATGGTGGTGGCTGCAGGCGAAGTAACCAAAGCCAAGGAAGCTACTTCTGATACCTGGATCACTACCAAAGTAAAAGCTGACCTGGTCACTGAAAAAGGCATTCCGGGCACGGACATCAAGGTAGAAACCAACAAAGGCGTTGTTTCCCTTTCCTCGATGGTACCGGTGACTGAAGCGCAAAAAGAGATTGCTGTTGCGATCACCAAAAAGATCAAAGGCGTTAAAGCTGTATCGGCTGATGGCCTGAAAGCGGAATAAAGCACCCTTTCTCGTAGAACCGGGGGAACAAGGTTCTGGCAGGTGATTGAAGCAGTACGCCTGCAGGCATTGTTAAAAAGGTTCATGCGACGGCCACACGGATGTGGCCATTACAGCCCCCGGCGCTTGCGTCGGGGGCTGTTCTATTTGGGATTGGGTCTATTTGGGATTGGGGCTACGAAAATCCGCGTAGCAGCTGCCGAACGCAGCCTCGTGCCTTCGGCAGCTGCTACAAATCAGCGACGTTGTGCATTATTCGCTATCCAGATGCAGTGGCGAGATTACCCGGCCGTCGCTCTCGGCTTGGCCCAGGGTGGCATCGATAAAGTACACGCGGTCATCCGCCAGCCCGCCCTTGTCCACCAGGTAGTCCTTGATGCTGCTTGCACGGTCTTGCCCCAGCTGACGCAACAACACTTCGCTTTTGCTCCAGAAGTCGATCAGTGCCGCGGTCATTTTGGCCGCGCGCTCGTCACGGCTCAGGTCTTTCCATTCAGCAGGCGGTTGCTGCTTGAGACGCGTGCGGTAGATACCTTCAAGTAACGGGCCTTTCTCATCGTCCGGCACGGTGAGCAAGCCGGCGCTGGCCGGTACTTTGTCGCCACGGCGCTGGAGGATCTTGTAGTAGGTGTACTGGAACTCGCGCTCAAGACGTTCCTTGGCGATCAGAGGGCCATCGCTGCTCTGTGCGGCCGTACCTTCGATCTCCAGGCGTAAGGCCGGGCGTTCTTTCAGGGCCTGGGCCAGTGTGGTCAGGGCTTTTTGTGCCTCAGGGCTCAGCTCGCTTGATCCTGGGGCGAATGACACGGTGCCCAGGTCCTCGGCTCCACCGCCGCTGATCAGCCCGCCAATGAACTTGAAGGGCGCCTGGGCGGCACGCAGCACCAGGTTGCGTACCGTTTGCCAGATAATCGGCATCACGCTGAACTGCGGGTTGTTGAGGTCGCCACTGATGGGCAGTTCAATGGATATCTTGCCGTCCGTGTCCTTGAGCAAGGCAATCGCCAGTTTGATCGGCAGATCCACGGCGTCCGGGCTGTCGACCTTTTCCCCCAGCTGCAATTGTTCGACCACGAGTTTGTTCTCGGCTTTGAGCTGGCCGTTGGTGATCAGGTAATGCAGGTCGAGGTTGAGACGACCCTTGCGGATGCGGTAACCGGCAAACTTCCCGGAGTAGGGGGTCAATGTGGTCAGTTCGACACGCTTGAAGCTGGTGGCGATATCCAGGCTGGCCATCGGGTCAAACGGGTTGACGCTGCCCTTGATGGTCACCGGCGCATAACGGTCGACCTTGCCTGCAATATTGACCGGGGCAGGTTTGGGGTTACGGCTGTCGATGGTGCCAATCAGGCCGTTGAGCTGTTGAACCGCGGTCTGGAAGTTGGGTGTCAGGCTGAAGTCGGCGAAATTGGCTGAACCATCGTTGATCGCAATTGCGCCGATGTGAATGCCCAGCGGTTTTTCCTTGCTGGCCGTGCCTTTGGCCGACGTACTGCCTGCAGGTTGCGGGATCAGCAGGTCATCGATATTGGTGGTGCGGTCATCGTTGATCATGAAGCGCACATAGGGCTTTTCGAAATTGACCCGTGCAAGCGAGAGGCTATCGCCGTGCTGGTACTTCAGATCCTCCAGCACCAGTTTTTGCCACTTCAGGAAGTCGCGGTTTTTCAGGGTGTCCAATGTGTGCAGTTGATCGATCTGGGCGCGGCCGGCCACGGTAAAGGCCAGGGGGTCGGTGCTTTTCAGATCAACCGCCAGGTCGCTGCCAAGCATGCCGCTACGCAGCTCAAGGCGGATAAACGGGTCGATATAGGCCTGGGCGATACGCAAGTCGATATCTTTGGTGTTGACCTTGAGCCTGGCGCTTACCGGGCTCAGGCTGACGTCGCCGCTGGCGGTGAGTTTGCCTTGCTTGCCCACGCCGGTGTCGAGGTTGAGGGTGAAAGGAGAACGGTTCAGGCTGTCGAAGTTTTTCAGGTTCAGGTTCAGCGGGCCGACCTCCAGCTCCACCGGGGTTTTGGGCTCCTTGTCGGCAAGGTGGATGCGATAGTCACGCAGGTCGACATCCTTGAGCAGCACGGCCCAGGGTTTGCTCGGCGCCACCGGGGCCGGTTTCGGTGCTTCGACGGTCACCACTTCTTCGGTTTTGGTCGATGGTTTGTCGGGCTGGCTGGCAAACAGCTTTTGCCAGTCAAGCTGGCCGTTTTTTTCGCGGGCGGCCCAGGTTTCGAGGTTCTGGCTGTTGATCTTGCCGACCACCACTTCCTGTTTGGCCAGGTCGACGCTGGTGTCGCTGACATCCAGGCGCTCCAGACGCACCAGCGGGCGGCCATCGGGGGCATTGATCTTGAGCGGTGCGATGCTGGCCGTGGCATTGCTCAGGAGCATTTCGGTTTCTTTGGACAGGTTCAGGGTGTAGTCGGTGCTGAAATTCAGTACGCCATCTTCCAGGGCCAGCGGTAATGCATCGCGCACATAGGGCCACCAGACTTTCATCTTGCCGTCGGTGACTTTCAGTTTGCCGGTCGAGGTGATGGGTACCAGGCTCAGGGTGCCGGTCCAGTCGATCCGCCCGCCTGCAGGGCCTGCGGCCACCAGGGTCATATCGGCGTTGTCATCGGGCAGGGTGCTGAGGTTTTTCAGCTCCAGGTCCATCGAGTCATAGAGGAATTCGATGGGCTCGCTGGGACGCATATCGGTGAAGTGCAGGTAGCCACCCGCCAGCTTGATGTTGTCGATACGCAGCGGGAACGGCTTGCTCTCGGGATCGGCCGGGGTGGGCTCGCTCTCGGGCAGCTTGAACAGTTGTGTCAGGTTGAGCGTACCGTCCTTGTTGAACAGCAGCTCGGTTTTCGGTTTATCCAGCTGCACGTCGGCCAGGTGCAGGGCTTTTGTCCACAGGCTGTCGGCTTGCAGATTGGTGTACAGCCGCTCGAAGCCGACCTGTTCCTTGCCCGGTTCGCCGACTCTGAACCCCCACAGGGTCAGCTCAAGGCTGAAGGGGTTGAACTCCAGCCGGTCGAGTCTGGCGGGCACCGTGGCGTAGTTGGCCAGTTGCTGGTTGATGATGCGCAGGCCGATGCCCGGCAAGATCAGGAACCCAAGCACGCTGTAAAGTGCGATGGCAATCAGCACGGCGCCAAGGGCGCGGATCAATCCTTTGAGCATGTGGGGCGTCGTCTATAGCAGTCGGAAGTGCCTTGGAGTATGGCACGCGTTTCTGGTTCCGAGACGAACGCCGTATTGGGAGAATGGATTAAAACTGAAGGATCAGGGTTTTCAGCGGTGGCTGCTGATCCAGGGACGGGAAATCGCTGGCCGGACTCATGACCTGCCAGTCGCGAACCGGGCGGCCAGCTTTCTCGGCGCAACGCAAAACCTGCTCGCGCCAGTCGTCCATGCTGACCTTTGCCAGATTGTTGCAGCAGATCAATACGCCGTCTGGTGCGGTGGTCAGTACGGCCGGCTTGAGCAGGCTTTGGTAGTCGCGCAGCAGATCGACCGTGCCGAAGGCACTCTTGGCCCAGGCAGGCGGGTCGAGCAGCACGAGGTCGTATTCACGCTGATCCATGCGCGGGTAGGCAGGCAGCTTGTGACGACGCTGAATGATTGGCAGACCGGCCAATTGGCGGATGGCCGCGAAATAGTCGGACTGTACGAATTTCATTTTTGGCAGTTCAGGGTTCAGCAGGCCGTTTTCGCGACCAACCGCCAGATTGCCTTCGGCGAAATCGAGGTTGCAGACTTCGCTGGCTCCACCTGCAGCGGCACTCAGGCCAACACCACAGGTGTAGGAGAACAGGTTGAGCACGCTTTTGCCGGCACTGTGCTGCTTGACCCAGCCACGGGCGTTGCGCAGGTCGAGAAACAACAGCGGGTCTTGCCCGGCATGGCGGCCGCGCACCCGGTACTTGAGGCCCCATTCGTGGCCGACGGTGTCTTCAAGGGCGGCGTCTTCGGCGCGGTACACGGTGTCTTCGCGGTCGATACGCGAGTTGCCCTGGGAGCGGTCGTTGTAGACCAGCAGCAGGTCGAGGCCCAGGTGGCGATTGATGGCTTCGTGCAGTTGCAGCAAGTCATCGCGCTCAAGACGTTGATGAAAGCTTTGTACCAGCAGTTGCGGGCCATAGCGGTCGATGGTCAGGCCGCCGGCGCCTTCCTGGCTGCCGTGGAACAGGCGATAGCAGTCGGTGCCCTGGGCGTGCAGTTCGGCCAACAGGTCGTGACGATTATCGAGGGCGGCGCGCAGCGCCTGATTCAAGGAAGACATGCATTGCGCCTTGGGGGACAGATAAGGCGCGGCAGTTTAGCAGAATAGGGCTGGTGATTATTGCTGCGTTGCTCTTGTAGCCGCTGTGGGAGCGAGCCTGCTCGCGAAGGTCGTTCGCGAGCTGTCTCTTATACACATCT
>NZ_JASJWL010000015.1:0-87101 GCF_035019225.1 Pseudomonas sp. CCC4.1
CACTTGCCTAAAGGCGTTCATAGATATTCCTGCTCGATCCCGTGGGCAAAAGTGCCCCTCTTATACGGGCTAAGACCGCTCGGCGGCGGGCTTGTGGGTGCAGCGACTTTTCCGATCTATTTGAGGTTAGCGGCTCGGTGCGGCCATTTCGCGAAGGTCACTGATGATCTTCGGAACGACCACAGATAATTTACCGTGCTTCAGTGCCGCATTTCTGATCGTGGTGGCTACATCTTCGACGCGCCAATATTCCTCAACAATCGGCGCAGACGCTTCGGCCTTTCCATAGATGTAACTGTTGAGCAGAACCCCTGGCACATGAGTCAACACAAAGCCCATTGCAACGCGCCCGTGCCGATCAACGCAGGCGACCAGCAGGGCAGTCATTTCATCAAAGCGCCCATCTTTCGCCAGCTCGCGTAAAACTCCAAGAGCAGGCTCGCTGACGTGTTTTTGGTCCCAACCTTGAAAGAACTCAGTAACGATTTCTTCAAACGCCCGCATCGTGCTACCTCACTGAAAATGATTAATAGGGAGTGAATGCTGCCCTCTTACGCCCTAGGCCCCGCAATCGGCGGGGCTCTGGCGTTCCTAGGGACTTTCCGTTAACTGGTTGGGTCGATCGAATGGCTTTCAGCAAACTTCAACTGGCCGACGCTCCCTCATTCGCAAGCAGGGCGTGTATGTGGGCGAGGTTGATCGCCCGACAGAGATCAACAGCACGACCTTCTACACTGGTCACATCACCAGCTCGCACGCCCGGAAGCTTTTCACCGTCGATCCACTCCTCCTCGTCCACAATCGTCGTGTAGCGTGCCATGTAGCCCGCAATATCGCTGACGTCCACCTGGTGAGCCCCCGCATGGGCCAGCGCATCGGAGTAGTGAATGAGGTTCCAGCCAAACCGTTCTTCAAAGCCGGCCACGCGCACGGCTAATGGGTCAGCAATGGTCAACTGCGGGGCGTGATCGAGGATGAGCTTGCGCATCCACTCAGCAGTTTTCATCCCTGCATTGATGGCGGCAAACTGGATACGCTGCGTTTCAAGTGCATTGAAACGTAGTGTTGGCTTGTACTCTGTTGACATGTTCCCGTACCTAAGAGGATTGCCGGCAAATGCCGGCTTTGGATACGCGAACATTGCCGGCATTTGCCGGCAATGTCAATGCTACTTGATTCCTAAGCCAATCATTGAAAATCATCACGCCATCCTTTATGTCTATAGATCAGGTCTCAATTCGGAGACCTGATCATCAAAGAGCTAAAAAACAATGAAAAATCCGCTTGAAACCCAACAGACACGTGCGAGAAAAGAGTTCAAAGCTCTTGGTCGCGCCGAGAGCAACGGCATTACCGAAAATGACATTGTGCAGGAAATGGTAAAGGATATGAGTAATCCAAACTCCGCCCAATCACTCCTGCAAGCAGCAGCTGCAGTTATGTACATGCAGTCTGTGAAAGACGGCGAAACTCCAATCAAGGACGCGGTTGACCGTTGCTTGGCCGAAAAGCGCGAAGCACAACCGAGCGCTGACTTGGTCCCTGATCCATCGTAAATCCGCTTGTGCTGACCCTTGCTTTGGAAAAAATAAGGGTTTTGACGCGTACAGCGTTTTCCGTGAAGTATGGGTCACTCAGTACAGGGTAATCCGTGTTTCACGGAACGTTCGTTACCGACCGATGTGATGCTGCAATGACCGATTCATGTCAGCTTCGTTCATGCTTCATCCTTCGCTTTGATCGGATTGGCTGCTATCTCTGCAGGTGCAACCCCACCTTCCATATCGCCAACTGCCGTTTCTTGAGGCAGCTGCGGCCGCGAGAAAAATTGGAACCCCATGCCCTTTAGTTCCGCCAGGAAGCCTTGCCCGTTACCTTTCAGATCCTTTTCTGACCATACTTGATAGATCAGCAGCCAGTGCCTGTCCTTTTCACGCGGATCAGCTTGCTCAAGCTCGTTTGCTCGAGCGGTGACAGCTTTTATCACTTTTTTTCGAGCATTCCGCTTTGCGTATTCGAGAAGGAGCACATTGGCTACACAATCATCCAGTGTCACGATCTCGATGAGTTGGTCGTCTTCCAGCCCCAAAGCGAAGTCATACTTAAGCGCGAGGAAAATGGCGTGCGCTATGGCGTCCGGGTATAGCTTCCGCAGGCCAAGGTGGATCAGAGATGTTGAAAAGATAACGATCTGGGCCTTCAGATCGGCATGCCAGTACGGAGTAAAAACATACTCGTCCAATATTGGAGCAAGGTACGGATAGGCCAGCGCAAGGTTAATGGTCTCTTGTGCGTACATCCGTTTAGCTCGCAGGCTGAGCATGCGGGGCTGTGGCTCGGCCATGTCATTTGATTGGCTCTGCACGTGCGACTTTGCCAACACTTTAATCGCACGCGTAGTTCAGCGGGGTCGATTTTCCTAGACCTGACGCTGCAAATCACGCTGCAAAGCCGCAAGCTCATGCCAAGGATGTTGTCACCGGTGAGATTTACGGCCCTGCATTAGGCAATTTCAAATGCCCTGCGCTGGCTCAGGGCGCTCCGAGTGGACCGCTGCAAGCAGCCTTACCCCCAACATCCTACGCTGAGCCGTGCCATTTGTTTTTTGAAAGAGATTCGCTTTCTCTATTTCATACTGCGCCAATGTACTTGTGATGTAGTCATCCAGGCTCTTTATCCACTGGCCATTGCTGCAGAAGGAAAAGGCCTTTCCCCAACCCAGGATTACTCGGTCGAGATTCTGTAGCGCGCCAGAGTAGGACCCCTTTGGGGATATATCTCCAGCTTCGACACTGAATTTCATCATGCGTATCGATGCGTCTAAATCAGATTTGATCCGTTTCTTGAATCGCTCCCTCGTAGCTGTAGATGGCTGGACCAATCCTGCCGAAACGAAGCAGCCCAAGAAATCGAATCCTTTAGCTGTAAGGCCCCTTGAAGCTTTGTCGCTTGTTGCTAAGGGCCGGTATGCTTCAAGTGAGAGCTTTTTGAGCTCAGTCTGTGCTTTGCTAAAAGCACGGTCCACACAGCCCATGTCCTTCCCGAGGATCAGGAAGTCATCGATGTACCGAAGGCAAGTGACCTCACCATCGTTGATGGTTTTGTCGAAGTCGTGGAGGTACAAATTGGCTATGAGTGGCGACAGGGGAGATCCCTGGGCTACACCCTCCACCCCAATGGGGAAAATCTCATCGAGACCCTGTCGCCGAAGCACGTCAATGTTCGCAAGCTCTGTGGTGATAGCTGCTTGAAATAAAGCAACTGTGTCTGGGCATTTGATGTGAGGGGCCACGAGTCTCATCACACGGGACTTGTCAATTCTAGTGAAGAACTCGGCGATATCTGACCTGATATGGTAGGCGGCTCCTTTGGCAATGGCTGCTTTGGCGTCGGCTATCGCCATCGAGACCCGTTTGTTTTTTATGCCCCCATAGCTCGTAGGGGTAGCCAGCGCTTCTTTCACGAACTTAATACGGGATAAGGCGTCGAGTAGAGCCCGCTGGACGATCCGGTTGGGTATAGGTGAAAGCACAATCGGGCGAGAATTTCCGTTGGCTTTGGTTTTTGCCACGCCGGTCTGCTTTTGGAAGGTAAAGGTCTTCTTGGATAGCGCGCGCTGGATGTCGGAAAGCGACTTGGGGAGTTGGCTCTCGAAATCCTTGGCTTCGTTTCGGATAGTTTCGGATGATGAAGAAAAGGCGCTTTCTTTGACCTTCCTCCAGGCCGAATACAACGAATCCCCGCTGTAGATCCTACGGTAAAGCGACGAGGCCACAAAAACTCCTTGTTTGTTGGGAGACACCAGTGAACTCTCACCCAACTGCTACAGGGGACCTTCAACCTTCGGGAGACCGCGAAGCCTTAACGGCGATCTTGGTCGCGACCCGGACAGCAACCTCCGAAGAGAGATGGCTGGCGTCTGTCAAACTTGGTTCAGTGCTGTGAGGCGGCTGCACCAGCAAGCAGGCGAGGCTGATCGCAGTCACGAAACTCCGTGATGCGGCGAGCGCCAAGCTGGCACGTTTTTGCATAAACGCATGATTACCCCCAAAGATTCCGTCAAAATACGATAAATCGTAGCTTTTTGGGCCTCGCGGTTAAGCTCGCGCCATGCGCCAGGTTGGCACGTTTTTGCACGACCGCATATTGTCCTCCGAAGGCCCCGCCAAGGTGCAAATCGTACCTTTTTGGGTTTCGCGGTCAAGCGCGCGCCGTGCGGCTGAACATCGAACACCGCGCTGAAAATAAAGCTGCTAACCGTCTGGTGACCCCAACGTACAGACAGAGTTACGGTTATTGACGCAGCAGTCGAGCGGTGCCCTTTACCTTCGGGAGACCGCGAAGCCTTAACGGCGATCTTGGTCGCGACCCGGACAGCAACCTCCGAAGAGAGATGGCTGGCGTCTGTCAAACTTGGTTCAGTGCTGTGAGGCGGCTGCACCAGCAAGCAGGCGAGGCATCCCGATGTTAATCAGCCATGCGGCCAAAAGCCATCTATTTGGCGGCTCGTTTATTGGAAAGCGATAGGATGAGGATTGGGTCCACAAGACTATTCGCTTAAAAAATATCGCGAAAGTGAATGCCCCCAATCAGGCGCCAGACTCTAACGCTAGCGATAGTCGTCTACAGCGCAAGCTCAAATGCCCTACGGATAACAAGCTGGTCAACGCTCAGATACGGCTTGCTGTGATCGAACTGGAATGGCCAAGAATGGTTTGTACGGTCTCAACGTCGCCTGTCGCGGCCAACACCTTTGCCGCGAGTGAGCGCCTGCCGCTGTGCGATGACCCCTGCTTAATACCGGCCTGCCGGTAGAGCCGGCTGATCGCCTGCTGGAGTGAATCACAGGCCCGGTACACCTCCGACCCACTGTCCAACTCGCGGTGCTTGAATGCCAGCTCAAAGGCTTGGTCCTTGTGTGTGGTAACCAGCTTTGAACCTGGGCGCAGGCCCCGGTATTCGTCAGCGCCGGAAAAGCCCCAGCGTCGTCGCAAGCGAACCGCGATCCAGCCATCCAGGGCCGCAAGGCATCGAGCATGTGTCAGGTACACATTGCGCGGACCACCCTTTGTGATGTCTGCTCGTAGATACACCTCCACCCTCAAAGCCCTTAAGAGGTAGCGAAGCGTCTTCGGCTCTTCGCTCGCCACTCCCCCTTGAGCACGTGCTGTCGGAATGCCCGTGACTGGAAAGCCGACGACTGCTCTTGGCCGAGGCTGTGTAAAAAGGTTTTCCGCGCGATTGGAGCCCAGTGTTGGACTGAAAATCGCGTTTCTACGCAAAATCCAGATCGGCTGAGCAGCCGATCATTTTCAGATTTCGCATAGACGCGCAAACTTCAATTTTGACGAAGCGTTTTTACACACTCTGGGCCGATTGCTGCCTGTCATCACCATCGGCATCGTGCGGTTCTCAGGCACACGGCAGGCCTACGTTGGTTTTTGGGTCTATTGCTCCAAAGCCGCGAATAGGGAGCACCGGAACAGGGGACACACTTAAGCCCAGTGGTTTAGCGTACGATTTTTTCCGAATTCTGCGGCCTCCCCTACATCAAATTTTGTTCACCTTCCTGTTCTGAAGTTTTGCGCCTTCCTCCTGCGACAGCTCCCCCTTCACCTTGCCAACACCGCGCGCATAAGACACTTCGTAGCACTGCCCTGCGGCTGCTGCTGGAAGCGCTCCAGGTTGATCGTGGCTGGTTCACCGTTATGGGTGAACGTCAACGGCTCGGGGCCGCCACTTTCTCCGTGCTTCATATGTATCTCCTTTTCGTCTTGTGACACTTGTGTTCCGTCGCTCACGACGCCTCCTAGCGGCTAATGACGCGACGGGTTTGCTGCTTTTCCTCGATGCCTTGGACGCGCTCCTGGATGGGCTGCTGTACCTTGACCTGGTGCTGCTCGATGACCTTGGCAACGGCGTTGTTCACTTGGCGTTCCAACCCCTCGCGCTCGAGTGAGCTTTTTGTTGCAAGGTCGTTGAAGTCAGTAAGCCGTTTCATTTTGTCCAGGGCTGCAAGCTGCGCATCACTGAGCATTTCTGCCTTCAACTCCGCAGCTCGCTCAGATTGCGCAGGATCGCCGGCCGAAGGGCCATCTTGGCTAATCAACGTCTTGAGTTCTCCAGCGGCTTGCGTGTGCTTGCGATAAGCCTGGGGGGTGATTGCAGGCAGCGTGTCGGGGTAAACAACCTCTCCAGGTGCGAAGGTAGGGAATATGGCTTTCCCTCCTACTGCCTTGGCCGCTTCTACCGCTTTCGTTCGACCAGCATTAGTACCGTGGGTCATGACCTGGTGCCGATCGTCGTCGCCGGCGATGACGATCGGCTTATCTGGGAATTTCGCGTGCAATGCTTTCGCCACGGCCGGCAGGTTGCCGGAGTCGAAAGCGGCCACGGTTGCATGGCCGAGGCTGGAAGCCAGTGTGCTTGCTGTTGCATAGCCTTCGGCAATGACGATAACCGGTGCCGCTGCAAGCGCATCGAGGCCACCCAACGGGTGAAAACACCCCTCCTTCCGACCATCCTTGGCAAAGCGCTTGGTGCCGTCCTTCTGGATGTATTGGGCTGTCCACTGCTTGCCGTTTTCGTCTATTGCCGGAATCACTGTTTCTTTGCCGGCTTTGTCGGTTAGGACGCCAGACAAGGGCTGGATTCCTTTTGCACTCATGTACGGGGTCAGCTCGACCACGGGCACCAGGCTTTCCATGCTGCGAGTTACTTTCGCTGCCACGGCTTCATGCGTTTTGAGTATTGAGGCTTCCCGGGCTTGTAGCTTGTTCGCAGCCTCGGCATGCAAGGCGGCCTTCTGCTCATCAGTGAGCGTGTAGCCTTTGCTTTTCCATTTGATTTCAATTTGCGTTTTGTTATTGATGATCGAGCCGGCTGGATGTCCATCGGTATGACCCACATAGAAACCATCTGTGGCCCCCGCCTTGCCGCCTTCAACTGGTACCCGATGTTTCTTACCGTCCATGATTGGATGATCGCCACTCACGATCAGGCCAACCGAACGCAGAGCGTCGGCAAATTCCTCGCGAAGATCCAGGGCCGGCCTGACGAATTCGGGCTTCCAACGAGCCAAGGCGGCAGTATCTCCATTAGGGCCTACATACCAGGACTTCGCAGCATTATCCCAAGCCGCTCCAGCTGCCTTTGCAGCAGCTCTTTCACCGTAGGGAACTGCCAGGTACTCACGAGTGGCTTTAGGCTTGGATGCAGTCTGCGGGGTTTCTGAGCGCTCTTGTGTGAACTCCGCTTTAGCCGATAAAGCCAGGCGGTCGATAGCATTTTCCTCAACCTGGGCATGGCTATTGATCGCTGCCAGTCGGTCGGCCTGATCTTGTGCTTCTTCCTGGGTTTCGTAATCAGCCAACCAAACGGCCTTGCCTTCCTGGTCGCGGGCATACAGGCCGTAAAACTCCGGCGATTCATCGCCTTCAACCATGTGAACGCCTTCCTTGTCAGGATCTGTAGCAATTCCCACGACCTGAGTTTCACCCGACCAATCACCCGGCAACTCGTAACCCAACGCTTGCCCACTGGTGACGCCAAGCAGGCGCCCAAAGCTTGCCTTTAATTCAGGTTCCGGCTCGCTGAGTACATTGCGCAGTGCGGTCGCAACCATCTGCTCGTTAGGGTTTAGCGGCATTGGCTCAGGCGCAACATTGACGCTTTCCTGCACCTGGTCACGCTTCGCTACATCAACACGGCGGCGCTGTTCATCGGCAATAATTTCTTGCGCACGCTGGATTTGTTCGGCAACGGTGTCCACGTCATTAAACATCGCCTCCATCGCTTCTTCGCGCCGCGCCCAAAAAGCATTGTCGTTGGCCAGCGGGTGCATGGCGGCCAGCACCTGGTCAAAGACTTGCAACTGATCGTCAGTCATTCGCCGTGCTACTTGGTCAAGGTCTGCGCGCTCGATGGCACGCAACGCCCAATCCTCAGCTTGAATGTTAGGGCGCTCTGGTTGTGTTGGGATCTGCATGCTTGCCCCCTGCTCGTCCGGCTCATCCTGGAGCCTGTGAGGTTGTTGCGTTTGGCCCTGCTCCTGGATCTGCTGCTGCTCCAGGCCGAGAACAAAGGTCTGGATTTTTTCTGCGTCAGAGGCCGCGCGGAAAATCTCCAGCGGATCGTTCTGCAGAGCCTTAATCCAGGACTGAACATAGGATACGTGCTGGCCTGGGTCATGCCCTATGCCCAGCTCGTCACCAAGGATCATGCTTGCGATTTCAGCGCGCAATTCTTCTTTGGCGTACCCTTCCGACCCGAACGGATGTGACAAGTCCCGATCAAGGCGCGAGCCGTGGCCCGTCCAGTGGCCCAGCTCATGAAGCGCCGTTGCGTAGTAGTTATCGGCGCTGGGGAATTGGGCCTTGTCTGGCAACTGAATGTTGTCAGTAGATGGCCTGTAATACGCCCTATCGCCACCGTGCCGAATATCAGCCCCGGAGGCTTGCAGGATCGTCTCTGCACGCTCCAGGGCATTCCATGTCTGGACTGGTTTTTGATAAAGAGGTAAGCCGTCGATCTGTTCTGCGTTGAAGACGTTCGCCATGAACATTTTCGGCCGCTCCAGGCGCACGCGAACCTTGACCGGATCGCCCTTACCGTCCAGCACTGGCTTGTTGTTCTCGTCGCGCTTGGTTTGTTCTTCTTCAAACTTCCAATACTGGATGGATGTGCTTTTTTCGCCCTTGCGTACTTGGGCGCCGGCTGCTTTGGCTTGGTTGAACGTCAACCAGCGCTGATCGTCGCGGCCCTGAGAAAGCAAATGAATGGCGTTGATACCCTTGTACCGTTTGCCGGTAGTAGGGTTGAAGGGCATCATGCCGCCTCCGTCTCCGGCCTTCCAGGGCATCTGCCAAGGGGCCGTGCCTTGCTTTAGCTGCTCGATCAGCTTTTCGGCCACGACTTCGTGGAAAGGTTTTTTAGCGTCCATGGTCTGTTCCCGCTTGAACTGGGCATGATCTGATTCGGGGAAATTTTGTTGCGACCGGCTGCGGTCGCGCATCCCTTCGGCAACCATCGTGGTGACGTTGATTAGGTCGCGGATCTGCATCGGGCGCGAGCGCTCGATGCAGGTTTCGCGAAAAGATCGGGTGCCCTCGATGACATTGCCGCGTGTCTGCGGCTCGATGGCTTCACACGCAAAGGCAAACACTTCCTCGGCTTTAAGCGAGTCGTCAGCCTCTGGATAGAGCTGAGCTACTTCGGCCCAAAGTTCGGACATGCCAGGTTCATTGCGGGACTCGATAATCCCGTCTAGGACTGCTCGCTTTTCGGCGGGGTTGAAGGTGTTGATCCCAAAGTGTCCAAGGACTTCGTGCCTAAGAGTTTCTTTAAACTCGTCTTCGTTACGAAAATTGGAAGTGGCGAAGTCTGCTTGTCGGCTTCCGGGACGAAATGAACCGAGGATTCCTCCAACGGCTTCTCCTGCGGCTTGCGGTCCATAAAGTTCCTCCTGGGTTGCTCTGAGCTTGTAGCTAATTGTGGACGCTACCGGGTAGGTAGCGCAGAACTCAATTACTAACGCCTTGGCATCATCGACGGATAACGTCATTGAATGTCGCCTCCGTTATTGGTCGCCGCTGCTGTCCGCGGCGTCCTCGACGCTCAAGGCGTCTTCCGTGAAACTGCCGGCCTGGTCGGCTTCGTCGGGGTCAAACTCGACCTCAAAACCAGGCACCATTGCGTCGGTCAGCTTTTCGTTAAGTGCTTCATTTTGGTCACTCATGGTCATGCTCCTTTCGCAACGGAGGGCTTGGCGATGTTTGCCTTGGCCAGATTCGGTTTGCCTTTGAAATCGGGATAGCTAGCGGTGCAAGTTGGGTACCCGCTGCACGCCCAAAAATGAGTGTTGGGCTTCTTGCCATCGCGGCGAATCAAACCCTTCTGGCATTGGCTGCATTTGTAAATGGTGGAGACTTTCGGCGCCTGCTTGGCTCCGGCGATCTTTACTGCGCCCTGGTTGGCTTTAGCTACCTGGTCGCGGATAAGCGTTTCTTGCTTATCCATGAATGCCTGCATATCACCGCCGCCCTGCTCGATGGCGAGCAACATGCGCTCATACATCGCGGTCAGCACTGGGCTTTTCACAACTTCTGGCAAAGCGTCGATCATGCTGCGGCCCAGCTCGGTACTGACCAGGGCCTTGCCCTTGTCGGCCAGGAAGTTGCGGCGTTTCAATTCTTCGATGATTGAAGCGCGAGTAGCTGAGGTGCCAATGCCGTCACCGTCGCGGAGCATTTTTTTATGCTCTTTGTCGTCCACGTACTTGTGGATGTTCTCCATCGCCTGGGTCAAAGAGCCTTCGGTGAATCGGGCCGGTGGCTTGGTCTTGGAGTCGCGGCGCATAGCTTTGAGGCAAGCGGTCTGATCGCCAGTTTTCATACTCGGCAGGCTTTGCGACCCGGCGTCTTCGCCATCGCCTTCGCCTTCCTCGGAGTCGTTAGAAGCGTCAACGCCGAAAGCGTCTTTCCAGCCGTTTTTTGTTACCACGTTACCGTGAGCAAAAAACTGTTCGCCGGAAACGTCCAGCTCGACAGCGGTATTTAGATACTCATGGACGGGGTAAAACTGAGCCAAGTAGTAACGAACGATGAGGTTATGAATGGCTCGTTCTTCACTGCTGAGCTTAGCCGCATCACCTGCCTGAACGGTTGGAATGATGCCGTGGTGCGCAGTGATTTTTGCGTCGTTCCAGGTCTTGGATTTGATTTTTGGGTTGGCCCCGTCAATCAGACTTTCCAGCTCTGGCACTACACCTTTGAGCGCTGCCAGGATGGCCGGCGCATCAGCAAATTGCGACTCGGGCAAATAGGCGCAATCAGTACGCGGGTAGGACGTGAGCTTGTGAGTTTCATACAACGACTGGCAGGTGGCCAAAACTGTAGCGGCGCTGTAGCCAAAGTGTTTGGACGCCAGAACGGTAACGTCTGTAAGCGACAGTGATTTTGGCTGTGCTTTCGTCTTCGGCTCTTGCTTGTAGCTTGTGATTTTGCCGGTCTGTCCGGACAACGATTTGACCAGGGCATCTGCTACGGCGGTATTGGTCAAGCGACCTTCTTCGTCCAAACCTTCCTGATCTTCGCGCGGCCTCCAGTCGGCCAGAAACTGACCGCCTTCGTGCTTGAAGGCTGCACGGATTCCGTGAAACGGAATCGCCTTGAAGCCTTCAATCAGACGGTCACGCATAACAACCAAATTCAAGGTCGGTGTTTGTACTCGACCGACTGTCAGCAGTGCCCGCGAGCCGCCTCGGATCGCGCGCAGCGTGAATGCACGACTAAGGTTCATCCCAATCAGCCAGTCAGCGCGTCCGCGCGCTTCCGCTGCATCTGCGAAGCCCGCATATGCCTTGTTGTCTTTGAGGGAGTCCAGGCCCCGGCGCACGGACACTGAATCAAGCGCACTGCACCAATAACGCATCACTGGTTTGTTGTTGCCGAACAGCAGTCTTACCGGCTGATCGACAAGCAGTTGCCCTTCCCTGTCCGGGTCGCCGGCATGAACAACTTGATCGGCTTTTGCGTAGAGCTTGGCAACAATGTCCAATTGCTCCTGGGCGTCGTCGCGCGGGTTGTATTGCCATTCTTCCGGGATAATTGGCAGGTCTTCGATACGCCAGATTTTTTTCCCATTCTCCGCGCGCGGTGCGTCTGCGGCAGTGTAAGTATCGGGGTCGGCCTGCTCCAGCATGTGCCCGAAAAACCAGGTCACTATGTCAGAACCGCACTCGATGTAGCCCCTGCCCTTTCCGGTCTGGCCCAACTCGGCGGCGATTGCTTTTGCTACGGATGGTTTCTCTGCGATGAATAGACGCATAGGGTCATTCTCCTTTCCAGGTCAGTACAGGCCGAATCACCGACGTGACCTGGCTGCGAGTAATCGGGCCGAAATAACGGCCATCGAAGGATGTAGGGCTGCTATCTGACATAAGCAAAAGCTCTGAGGCGCCAAGCGTGTAACGCGCCGAGGAAAGCTGTGGCAGTGGACGGCCTACACCGTCTTCGGCTACAGGTTTGCTGTAGGGAAGGACTTCACCGTTGACCGTCACGCCCTGCGGTGTCACCGCGATGGTGTCGCCTTTAGCAGCTAAAATTTTCTTCATCAGGTGGCCGAAGTTTCCAGGGCAAAAACCGGCGTCGATATATCCCCGCTCTTTGGCGTCCACAAAGACTTTCCGCTCTGGCGGGCAGAACATCACATAAGCGCCTTTAGTGATTGGCGCGTCAGTAATCCAGTACAAGCCAAGCTCTAGGCTCTTACTCGTATTGAATCGACCACCTGCTGCGTAAATGCCGCCTGCGACTCCCCCCACGCCAATACTTGCAGCGAGGGTGATACCTGCGACAATCCGAAGGCCCTTGCGCATAGTCATATGGCAATGGCCTCCTTAGCCGTTGGTTCGTTTTGCAGGCGCAGCCTGTCGGTGTCCTTTGGTTCCTCGACGGCCGCGCGTGCGGTAAATGTCGGGTCTTGGAAGTACAAAGGCTGTTCGCCATAAATGGCCGGGAAGCCTGCGACGTAAACGACCATATCCCCCGCCTGGGTAATCTGGCCTTCCGAGTCTTTTTTAGGCCCAGGCATGCGCAAGCATTCATCATCGGTCAGCAAGGGCCGCTGGACTTCTTGCATCGTCCTGGATACTTGCCCCATGAACACACCAGCGCGCTTGCCGCTGGTAGTGATTTGCTCCTTCACGACCGTAGTAACGCCGGTCAGCTTGGAAAGGTGCTGTGCGGTTTCGATCCGGTTGGGTGGATAGGCATTCTGTACGTGGCAGTTTGAGGTAATCGTTTCGTCAGGGCCGTAGCCTGTTTCGCGGCTCTTGAGCTGGTTAATATCCTGGCAAATCAGATAGAACTTGATCCCGTAACCAGCAACGAAAGCCAGCGACTCTTGCAGGATTTCCAGCTTCCCGAGGCTTGGGAATTCGTCAATCATGCCAAGCAGGCGATGTTTGTAATTCTTCTTGGAACGAACGTAGGAAAGGGCCTGCTGTTTGAATCCCAGTCGATCTAGGAAGCGAGGCCAGGCCGGCATTTCTGCCTTGACGCGCTCAAATTCCATTTTGTCTGCAAGCAAGCGAACAATCATGTTGACCAAGACGCGCACCAGTGGCCGCAACCGAGCCTTGTCGTTTGGTTGGGTAACAATGTACAGGCTTACCGGGCTGTCATGGTTCATCAAGTCTTTGATGCGCCACTGCGACTTGCTGACGTTACGCGCTACAACTGGATCACGATAAAGGGCCAGATACGATTTCGCGGTAGACAGAACCGAGCCGGCTTCTTCTTCCGGCCTATCCATCATGTCGCGTCCAGCCGATCCAATGACCGGATGATTCTCGCCATTGACGTGACTGTACTGCGTCATTTCCATCCATAGTTCGCCAACGTCCCTGTTGGGATCGGCAAGCATGGTATCGACGTAGGGAAGCGTAGCCGGGGTGCCTTCGTGCTTTGCCTTGTACAGAACGTGCAGAATCATGCCGACCAGGAGGACTTGCGATGTTTTCTGCCAGTGAGATTCAAGGCCCTTGCCGTCTGGATCGACAATGAGGGTTGCCAAGTTTTGAACGTCGCCAACCTCGTACTCGGTTTCAAGGCGAATTTCATCAAGCGGGTTCCAGTATGCGCAACCAGTCAGGCTCGCCGGCTCAAATCGAATAACCTTGTTGCCGGCATGTTCCTTTCGCCAGCCGGCCGTCATGGCCCATAGTTCGCCTTTAAGGTCAGTGACAACGCAACTGTGGGGCCATGAAAGGAGTGTCGGAACAACCAGGCCGACACCTTTACCCGAACGAGTCGGGGCATAGCATAGGACGTGTTCAGGGCCGTTGTGACGCAGATACTGGAGCTTGCCGGACTTGTCACGCCAGGCTCCAACATAGACGCCACCATCGCGGCCATCGTTGCCCAATAAACTAGCGTCCTCAATGTCCTTTTTGTCAGCCCAGCGAGCCGAACCGTGTAGGTGTTCGTTAGCTTTGGATGAGTTTGAGGCGATTACCTTTGCGGCTGCGGTGACGATCAACCCCCCGGCCGCGACCAGCGTGCCGACACTGCCGGCTGCGGTCAGCGCATCGGGATAAATGCCGTTCCACTTGTGCCACCAATCAAAAATCGCCCAAGGCGCATACAGGTGGTTGTAGTTCGCACCAAGAATCGCTTGGTACTCAAATTTCCATGCAAAAAATTGGGTAGCGGCCGCCGATCCGGCGACAAAACTTGCAAGGCCAAGGGCGGGTACAACCTTACTTTTCCCTGGCTTCTTGCCTCTGGTTTGCGGCCCAACCGCATTATTGGCTTTACTCATCTGCTCCTTCCTTTCTTCGTAACTGCGCCCTTGTCATTCAAGGTGACTGCATCACCCAACGAATAACGCTTGATACGGCGGGCGGTGGCCGCATCGACTGGCAACACAATGATTTCTTCGTCGCGCTTCAAAAGAGCCAGGGTTTCCCCTTCTATTTGCCGGGTTCCGGCAAACAAAGCGGCGCCTTTATCGTCCTGAGTATAACGCCTGTGATTCGGTATATCGAATCCTTTAGCCCGTTTTGAGGTGCGTTCCGCAATGTATTTATCCGCTGCTGACTTCGGCTGAGCCGGCATGGTTATCTCAGGCGCAGGCTTTGGCATCGGTGGCCGTGGCATTCCTGGAACGCTGATAGGGCCATCTACGGGCAGCTCGCGAATCTTGGACATAGGCTGCAACCGTCCTCGCAACATGGCCGGTGGCAAGCCACCGACCGGGATAACGCCAGGCTTGTTGGTTGCACCAGGGCCACGCGGGTTTTTCCCTACCCTTCTTCCTGCCCCAGAAACACCCCGTCGCATGCCTCCAGCATGTTCGGCTCCTTCGTGCTGCACGCTATGAGGAACATCACGCGGCAATAGCACTTCACTTCTTTCGGGGAGGCGAACCACACCGAGTTGGGACAGCTCTCGCAGACCGTTCCCGGACAAGGCCGGCGGCTTGGGTCCAACCCCTCCAAGACCGGACTTATTTGTTTGTCCTGGTCCTCGTCGAACTCCGGTTCTGGCGGTTCTTCCGCCACGCTTTGTTCTAGATCCGCCATCACTGCTGCTAGCTGATCTTCTTCGCTCATCGGCACTTCGGTTTGGTCTACTTGATCGGTCATTGCCGCTCTCCTTACTTGTTAAACGCACCAGCTCTTGGCACCGCGCTTCCAGCGCAGCGTCATTGAAGGTGATGTTGAGGTTTGAAGTCGCCGCGACACGGGCAATCTTCTCTTTGAATTCATCACTGCCGTTGACGGCGATGTTCTGGCCGTAACGGTGAACAGCCATGCGCAATACGGCCTCCAACCCAGCGCGATTAGAGCCGCGCGCCACCTGGAGCGCTTCGCCATCGTCTCGAATGGCAGAGCCAGCAAAGCGGTGAATTACCGTGCCGTCTTTGGTAACGCTGTCCACCTTTAAAGGCATAGGACTTGAGCGCCGTGCAGGGCCACTACCGGCAACGGTGTCGCCGGCGCGGGGCTTGGCAGGTTTGCGCGCGCGAAGTGCCTTCAGCGCCTGCTGATCCCCTTCCGTGGCCTTTGCCTGGAGCCAATCAGCCCATGCTCTTTTTGAAAACTCTCCGTGGATAGATTGCCGCTCGGCCAGGTACTGGGTATTGGCTTTCTGGATCTCGGCATGAAGGGCTTTGCTGACCAGGGCGTATAAGAGCTTTTTGTTGACGCCGGGGCCGCTGAGCATTTTTATCGCTGCGCGCTTGAGTCGCCCGGTGCCCTTGGCGGCCTCCACAGCCTTGTCCTTGCGATTCTTTGCGGCACCCCACGCCGTGGCGCGAGCATGAACCTTGATACCCTGCTCGGCCTTATAGCGGGCATACAGCTCGGTTGTCGCCGTACTGCCAGCACTATGAATCGGCCGCCCTTCGTAACGCTTGCCAGGCTCGCCCTCGATTGCCCCCAGTTGCGACAGAGTGCTAAGCCGACCTTTACGCATGGGAGGTGGCTTACCACCTACCGCCACAACAGGGGGAGCTTTACGGTTATGCAAACCCGGGCCGCGCTTTGCGGACGCCTTCTTTTTGGTGTCCCCTTCAAATGCCCCTAGACGCTTTTCAAGGCTCGGCTTTGACAGATTTCGGGAAACGGAACTGGCCTTTACCCCTACTCCGCTGCCATCCGTGATTACCAGACCGTTGCCGCGCTCTTGCAACTCCAGACCGTTCTTGCGCATAACTTCATGCAAGTCATTCCAGGTATGGGCCTGAGTCAGTTGGTCTGCGCATTCACGCTTGATCCAGCCCAACAAACTTTCGATACCGGCGTGCTGCTCCATATCGTCAGCGCCGTTTTCACTGCCGCGCTTTCGGCCTTTCTGGTTGGTTAGCTGCAATCCGTGTTCACGCTCAAGAACAGCGCACATATCGCTACGAACTTTGTAGTCCCGATATGGCTCATGGATTGTGTACCGCTCGGGGTGGATTTTATTGATCGCGATATGGATATGGAGATTGTCAGTGTCGTGATGCACGGCACTGACCCGCTGATGTTCTCCGAAGCCAATAGCCGCACACATGCGGTCTTCAATATCGCGAAGAACTTCGGCCGATGGCTGTTCGCCAGGAGCGAAGGAAATCAGCAGGTGATAGGTCTTGTCGCCTTCGGCGCGTTGGTTGCATTGCTGAACAGCCAGCGCCTCAGCTACAGCCCATTCCAGCGTTTCGTTCTGAAAGTTAGTGAGGCGAATCTCACCAACACGCTCTTGCTTCTCCTGGGAATTGGAGATGTATTTCACCAAGTTCCCGAAGCTGCTAAGGCGCGCTTCGTTCATTGGCATTTTCCGGGAAATCACGAAAACACTCGCGCGATTTTAGCGGCTAAAAAATTCATATCCGGCGCACCGTCTCAAGCATGGCTGCTTGGGTGTCTTCCAGACGTTTCAATAACGCGCGAACCGTGCCCTGCGTCCAGGCGTTACCGACAACGGCCAATTTCTTGTCGTCAGTCAGCCACAACTTGAGCAAGCCACCGAGTCGGCCAAGGTCGGCATTCACTTTTGCCAGCTCGGCTACAAGCTGGCTATCAAGCGTGCTTTTGATTTCGTAGCCCGCTCCGACGCGCAGCAGGTAGGTCGAAACCGTCAGTCCGACCGCTTGCGCATTCGCTGTTATTTGATCCCTCTCGCTCGGCAGGCAATACACCTTCAAAGGTGGGCTGCCTTTCCGCGTCACGGTCTTTTGATCTGATGGTTGTTGCTTTGGCATTTGCTTCACGCTTCTCGCTTCTCGCTTCTGTCGGCGGTAGCCGGCGCCTCGCAGAGCAAGACACCCCGTTGAGCACGAAGTGCGAATAAGGGGAAGTGAAGGAGGAGCCGCCCGTTTACGGGTGGGCCTACTTCACCTGTCTTGCCCGGCTTATCGCCGTTGATACTCCAAAACAATACCATGCACGGCGCCGTTCTCGTACCGTTTTTTTCGGTATAAACGATGTTTTCAGCTCGCAATCGAGCGCAAAGCACGGTAAAACAACGGTGTGTGACAGAAAGGAACGGCAGAATTATGGAAAAACAACGGTAAAAGAACGCTAGAGGAACGCGAAAAGACTATGGCTAAGAATCTGTCAGAGCGGATCGCTGACCGGATGCGCAATAAGAAAGCCACGGTAGGAGCGCAGAACCGGGGGGCTTTTCTCGCGCTGAAAGGCGAGATTATTCAGGCCCTTGATGACCGATGGCCGATCAAGACGATATGGGAAACGCTACATGAGGAAGGAAAGGTGACGTTCAGTTACCAGGCTTTCCGTAACTATGTGAACAGCTTGATCCTGGAATCCAAGCAAGGCGCGGCACCGAAAGCTCTAGCCGAGGAAGCACGCCCTGGAAGCCAGGCCAGCAACGAGAAAGAGACTGTGCCGGCCACTCCGCGCACTCCTGCAGCGAAAGCAAATCCAGTCAAACCACCGGCACCGACTGGCTTTAACTTCGATGCAAAACCTAACAAAGAGGACTATCTGTAATGGCAAAAATCCACATGATGCTCCAGGGCAAAGGCGGTGTAGGCAAGTCGTTTGGCTGCTCGGCCTTGGCGCAGTTTTACTCGTTCAGTAACCGCGAAGTGACGTGCATTGACACCGACCCTGTGAATGCGACGTTTGCCGGTTATGAGGCGCTTAACGTGCAGCGCCTTGAAATCATGAACGATCAGAAGCAAATTAACCCTCGGAACTTCGATAATCTGATCGAGACAATCGCCACGACTGACCGTGACATCATCATTGATAACGGCTCGTCTTCCTTCGTACCACTGACCCACTACCTCATCAGTAACCAGGTGCCAGCGCTGATAAAGGATATGGGGCACGACCTCATCATTCACACGGTCGTTACTGGCGGGCAGGCTCTATTTGATACGGTTTCCGGCCTTGGCCAACTTGCGAGCCAGTTCCCTCAAGAAGCTGAGTTTGTTGTTTGGCTCAATCCGTTTTGGGGGGCAATTGAGCATGAAGGTAAGCCCTTTGAGCAAATGAAGGCTTATAAGGACAACAAGGCGCGCATCACCTCTATTGTCCACGTCCCAAACCTTGACCCTGACACGTTCGGTCAAGACCTCAGCAGAACGCTCCAGGATCGCGTCACCTTTGACCAGGCACTGGCAAACCCTGAACTCACGGTTATGAACCGCCAACGCCTGAAATTGATCCGCACCCAGCTATTCGGCCAACTGGAGACTGCGGGGGTACTCTGATGGCCGACGACCTGGAAAGCCTCCGGCAAGAAATCTTTCGCGTCCACGGCATTTTTGTAGGCAAGGATGATCCGATCATGATCCTGTTCACCCTGAACAACCGGCTTTTAGCCGAGGGTGCCAAGGCTCAAGAGGAGCAGCTTGAACAGTTCAAAAGCGAGCTGGAGGGGATTGCCTACCAGTGGGGGAATGACGCAAAGGAGAAGGCTGAGCGCATCCTGAACGCCTCCCTGACGGCCAGCAAGGAAGCGATGGCAAGTCTCATGAAGGCAAGCGCGAGTGAGGCGGCAAAGACCATGCAAGCCGAATTCGACAAGGCATTGCGCAGGGCTGAGGCTCCCGCGCAAACTGCGCGAAACCTGGTTGTTCTCAACGTCGCAGCGTCCGTGATAACTCTGGCCGCTGCGCTCCTGGTTGTCTGGTCTTCGCTGCACTAGCTGGCCAGTGGCCAGATACAAAAACGCCGGCCCCTGGGCCGGCGTTTTTTTTGACTTCCCGTCAACTGACCGAGCGATTCAAATTGAGTGATTGAGTCTGGCCCCGCCCTACCGTTGCAGACTGCTCACGCTCGACCTTGATCCGCTTTTCTTGATCCTTCTTGCGCATGAGGGCTTCATGGGCGCGCTGCGCTGCGCGCATTTCATCCCAACCCTCAGCCAACTCCGGTTCAGCATGGCGCAGCTTTCGGGCCGCCAGTTCCTCTACGCGGGGGCCGTGAAGCCCCATGCCGTCTTTGATCTCTCTCACGCCTTCAAGGCGCCCGTGAAGGCGCTGTAAAAGCGCTTGCTGCTGCTGGATCTGACACTGCCAATTCGCCCTGGTGCTGGGCATCGACAGGATGCCTGGCTGCTTGGCCTCAATCTGATGGAGCTTTGCTTCCTGCTGCTCAATGACTCCTTCCAAACGAACCTCGATGCGCTCCACCTGGTCGTGCTTGGCCTCCACCTGGGCCTCCAGGGCGGCCGCGTATTGAGACTCCAAAGGAGATGCCTCTAACAGCGCCTGTTGCTCGCCATGGGCGTCTTCTGCTTGCTGTTGCAGGGCGTCAGCCTCTGAAACTATTGTTCCTGCCAGTTTGGCTGGAACGTCCGACAGGGGCTTTACGGACTTATGCGTCTTGTCGTTAACAGCATTCATAAGGACACTCCATTTTAGCGGCTAAAATTAGCGCCTCACCCCCCTGCTCTGCGTTTGCGTCGGGGTATCAACCTGGGCGCGACCGGACTCCGCGCTATAGGTGATGGTTTTTGCGCTACCAATTTCAGGTACTTTATCGAAATCTGAGCGCTTATGCTGCACAAAATCGCGTCCGCTTTGTTGGTAAATACTTTCCTTGTCGGCGTGTAGGATCACGCCACTGTGCGCAGCCGTTTTGTCGGCCTGCTGGGACAAGTAAATGTTGTAGATGGACGGCTTCAACGCTCCAGCTTTCTCCACATTCACGGTTTCCCACTTACCAGGCGCTTTCTCATCCTGAACGAGCTTCTGTCCGTTCATCACAAGTAGACGCTGCTTCATTTATCGCTCCGTTAATCGCTGCTGCGATAACTAAAAAAATGTGTCGGGGCCAGCGGCCCCGAATCCTCCGATTTTTATATCGTTGGAATCATTCTAGCCACTCTTTATTCGATAAATAGATTTATTTACAGGATATTAATGCCGCAAGTCATTATTGCGCATAGGTTTTTTTGACTTTTGACGGCGGAAATTTGGCAGGTGCGTCTTTCGTTCCCTATTCTCCCGCCAATGCACCTTCAGCATCAGGCATGGCTTCTTCCGCTGGGATCTCAGCAGCTTTCTGATGTTCCAGGCCGCTGCACGGCATGGCAACCTCAGCAATACGAGCAGAGAAATATTTGTCGAAGGGTTCCCAGTCCTGATATTCATCAGGAGACACCGCCATCGCTGTTAATCGACCGATCAAGCCGCAGATCCAGTCGGCACATTGGAGTGTCTGGAAGAGATAGCTTTCGCCTTGCAGCGGTGGCTCGATCATTGTCCGGCATTTTTCCGAGGCATCTTCGAACATGGCCAGGGTGCAGGCCTCTACGTTCTTCTCGCGCCATTCGTTCCCGGCCTTTTGTTCATCGAGTACCAGAATGAAGGTCGAATCTTGCTGAGCGCAAAAGCGGTCGATCTTGCGCACCGATTGCAGCAACTGACGTTTGAAAGTCGCTGTCGAATCATGGGCGATAGGATCTGTTGTCTTGTGTTCACCGGTATAGAACAGGTGCCCGCCTATGCTTTTGATGTGATTCAGGAGGCGGAAGGTTGACCGTCTAAGGACTTGGTACTTCGTGACGTTCCGGAGGGAATAGAGCTGCGAACCCTTCTTTTCCCACTGATAGGCAGGCAGGTTTTTGGGGTTGTCATTCACCAAATCCCAAGCCAGTAATTGGCATTTCAGCTTGTAGAAATAGATCGCGAATTCACGCACTTGATCGGCAGGGAGCAGGAGGCCACCGAGGCCAAAGACAGGGCTTGTCTTGTATTGCGGGTGATTGCGAGAGACGTATTGGCCGACGTGCCCGAATTCGTCCAGGTACGCGACGTAGTGCGTCATAGTGACCAGATTCCTTGCCTCAGAAACACGAAAGCCCGCTTGCTTGCGCATCGCGGGCCTCGGAAGGTAGGCACGAAGGTCTGACCCCTCATGCGTTGAGATAATTATTATTCGGCTATGACGGCCCCGTCAATCAAATTGACAAGAAAATTGGCAAGAATATTAACTTCAATGGGTATTTTATTAACTCGTATGGCAAGTTTCACAGCCCCGCAAGGTGCTGTGAGCGCAGCGCCTGGAGCCAGGCGCGCGCCTTAAATGTTTAGCCTTCGACCAGGGCAACCATTTTTGCAGTAGTAAGATCAGCCTCGAATTCCTCGCCGCTGATCTCGTTCTTAAACCAGGCCAGGCCGGTTTCAGTTGGGCGCTTGGTCTGGATCAGCCGGCAAAGGTCGCCGTTGATTTCGACCTGGACAATAGCCTTCTTGATCTTGGTATGGTCTGCTTCTTTCGGCGTCTTCTTCCCGCCATCGCCGGCCCCATCCTCTCCGCCTTCTCCACCTTCATCGTCGTCATGCTCGGCGTCCGTCTTGCCGTTGAATGCGTCGATGGTATGAGGGTCGCGCTCGGTTCCCTCATCCAGAAACTCCCGCAACAGCTTGACGGAACCGCGTGTGATTTCCTGGTTCTCGTCTGCCAGCCAGTCGGCTACCTCTTGAGGCTTGTCCTTGTGGGCAGTTAGCAGCTCGTTCACCAGGGTAATGTCAGCGATACGGCCGCTATCGAACGCCTGAGCGATTACAGGGGGCAAATTGAGTAAGGCTGCGTGTTGCGTGATGTATGCCGGCGACTTGCCCCAGCGTTTGGCAATCTCGCCTTTTTTCATGCCTGACGCCAAACGCTGGTCAATGAGCTTGGCTATTTCTCGCGCCGTGTGACCCTCGCGCTGGATGTTCGCCACCACCTGGTCATCAGGCACAAAGTCGTTGTCCACGATTGCACGGATGGTCGTCCTATGTGCCCATTTGGAGCCACGATAGCGCCGCGCTCCATCGTTGATGATGTAGTGTCCTGGCTTGTCCGGGTTCTCCCGTACCGAAATTGGTTGCTTCACACCGCGAGCTTTAATGGTCGCTCCGATTTCAGCAATCATTTCAGGGCGAAAGCCTGGATTGTCTTCCAGCCGCGGTTGATGGGGATCTTCGTCAATCAGAGTAAGGTCCAGCTCCTTCAGAGCGCTTTCCTCAGCGGCCGCCTGAGTCTTCAGGAGGCCCGAAAGTTTCATACCACCCAATCCCATTCCGCCAGGCTTCTTCGGCGTCACAGCGGCTTCCTGGGGCTTCTTGTCGGTATTGGCGCTCATTGGATAACCTCCATCTTTTCAAACACGTACTGAGTCATTGCACAAATCTCTTTTGTCGCATCACGCGCAGCGGTTTTCTTGATTTCCCACACAGGAATTTGATTACCCAATGCCTCAGCGATGCTGTCACGTTGGCGGATGTCAAAAGGCATTACCAAGTCGGCATAGGCCTCGCGCAAGATCGCCATGTTTTCAACGTGACGCGGAATCTTGACGTTGTAGCGGTTCGGCAGCATTCCGAGGAATTGCAGGGCCGGGTTTGCTTCGCGCAGGTTCTGAATGACGGCCACCATTTTTTCCATGCCCTGCAGGCTGTATGGCTCCAGCTCCACCGGAGACATAACAAAATCAGCGCTCAACAGTGCCGATGCCATTACGTTGCTGAGGAATGGCGGCGTGTCGATCAGGCAAACATCGAAATACTGCGAAAGCGCCTCAACATGGGTGCGCAACAGCGTTGCAGCATCTTCCAGGTCAAGCTTTTCAATGTTGGCCAAGCGATCATCATTGTGAATCAGGGTGATACCCGAATTATCGCGGTCGGCAAAAAATGACAACACAAGGTCTGGCGAATCATCAAACATCTGGCTAGCGAACAGGCCGCACGCATGGGCCTCTAGGGTGTAGCTCGCGTTGCCCTGTGGATCGAGGTCGATCACAGCCACGCGCAGGCCACGGCGCGCACCATCGAACGCTAGGTGGCAGGTCGTCATGGTCTTCCCTTGCCCCCCCTTCTGAATCGCATTTGCCAGTGTCTTCATCTTCATTTTTAAGATTCCGTTTTTTTGTGTGCCTGTTCCCACTTCTTCACAATGAACGCCTGGTGCGCTGGAAGAATCGCCGTTACCCGCTCGTACCCGCTCGGGACCGCACTCTGCTCCTGGAACGCTGACCACACTCGCCGTACTGCCTGCGAGATTGCCCCCGCCGTCAATTTCAACTCCTGCGCGTAGTGCGCTTGAGGTTTGCCCAATACCAAAACCCCGTGCGCTATCTCCAGCGTCTGAGGCGATACATTCAGGTCTTTGGTTGTTTCCGCAAACTGGGCCTCGGTCATGGTTTTTTTGGTCATGGATCATACCCATAATTAGCTCCGCACCTGGCAAGTTGATCAAAGCGGTGTCCGCCGCTGCATGCCGATAAGTTTAGCTAAACTATAGTGTACGGTCAAGAATTTTAGCCGCTAAAAACCATTTATTTAGCTAAATAAAAAGGCCCCATAGGGCCTTTATCGTCATTTCTAAGATTTCTCGCTAACCGTCGGCTTGGTCAACCACAACCCAACACTTGGCGCCGTTTTGGTCGTCACCACCTTCGGCAATAAACACGTGACCACCTTCGTCTACGGCGTAAACTCCAGGACGTTCATGAACCGCATCCCGTAGGCAGTTTTTCCATCCATACACTTCACCTTGCCAGACCAGCACAACACCATCACGGTGATCCTGGTTGCCTGCACGCCATTTGGCGACGGTTGCGTGTAGCGCGCGATAAGCTGATTCATTGTCGATTCCCTATCTGTTTGTAGGTAGATCCTGCCGACCCTTCGCGTGGTGAAATTGAGTTACTTAACGCCTTTGGGCTTGAACACCGACACAAAGAAGGTGAGTGCTACCAGGGCTGCGAAGTGCAGGGTAAATGTCCATCCTGCGTGGCTGCCTGGAGTGTCCCAGTGCCAAAGCATCAACACCCCTTGAAATACTACGTCGAGAGCCAGCAGCCAGCGTAGAACCGGCCAAACGAGCGCGACAACAACCCACAAAACCTTAACGGCCCCCGAGAAAGCCTTTTTAGTCGCACCAGGCCCGCTAGGCGCTTTTAGGGGTGCCGACTCAGGAACAGCATTAAGGGCCTCTTGGGCGCCTTCGCTACCTGGAAACTTGTATACGTTGTTAGCCATAACTTGACCCCTCCCATGCGATTGCATGAACATGCTACCTGCAAGCACCTGGCTTGGGCTTGATGTGTCCGCATCGGGTCAAGTGCCCCGGAGCAATCCGGGGCGCTTCAATCACCGTGGCGGATAAGCCAGGCTTTTTGCCTTCTCTACAGCTTCCGCTGAAAACTTCCCTTTGGCGTCACCTTCCAAGCTGCAAGCCGACAGGTTAGCTCGCTCTCTTAGCTGTTCCGCTTGGCGGGTCAGCAGTTGAGCCTTGTGCGTTGCTTCTGCCGCCTGGCGAGTCAACTCCTGAATGGTGTCTCGGCGCTGTTGCAGGTCTGTGGTTACAACCCCTGGCAGTAAATCAATCCAAGGCATAATACGCTGCTGATTCATCGGGTTCCGACTCCGGTCATTGACCTGGGCAAATTGCCCGGCCTTGAATTGCATTATAGGGCTTAAAGTCCTATTTTTCCATATTTATTTAGCTAAAGATCGGATTTTAGCCGCTAAAATTCTTATTTCTGGTGTCCAACCCATATGCGCTCTATGCCCGCCATATCGGCCAAAATAGCCCACGCGGCATAGGGAATATGTGCATCGCCGCCAGTCCAGCGGCGGATTTGTCTGCCACCATGAATGCCTAACAGTTTTGCAGCGTCGGCCCCACTAAGACCTCTTGGCGGATCAATTCGCAAAAGTATTTCCCGAACCTCTTCCGGGGTAGGCTGCTCCCAACCAGCCGCTGGCCGGAAACACTCCGGCCTAATGTCAAACCTGACAGTATCTGTCATTCGCTGTCTCTCTTTTCTATTCTGGTGTCCATCCGGGCTTTTGCCCTGGCCTGGTTGAGTCTTGTCTTTGCCGATTCAGCCCATTTCCGAACCTGGAACGCCTGGTGTGCAGGCAACACGGCATCGACCAACACAAAACCTGGGGGGAATGCTCACGTCTAATTTAGACAGTTCCCTATCCAGTATCTCAAGAATGCTTAGGTCATAGGAAATATGAGCCTCATGCAATTCCATCGTGTGCATACAGGCATTAAGTGGACTGCCGGAATAGCAAACCATCAGGTCATAATCCCCCACTTCATCCAGCCCCCGGCGCTTGAGGTCGTCGTGCTTCGCGATGGATCGAGCAAGCGTTACGCGGTATGTCTGTATTCGTGTTTCTAACTTCAACTTTCGCTTAATTGGCTCGCTCGTCAGACTGTCTAAATCAGCGCTAGAGTCGGGCACTGTACCCGCTGGTCGCGGCCCTACATCCTTTCCCCACGAGTACTGCGCCAGTAACTGCGCTATCGCCTCCTTGTCGGCTTCGTTGCGTACCTGGCTGGCCTTTTCGTTGAATGTCATTGGTCTGTCCCAGTAGAAAAAGCAAGCCCGGTGGTTAACCGGGCTTTTTGATCAGTCAATGGCGGTCAAAATGGCCTGCGCTTCCGCGTGCTCCAGCGCGAATTCTCGCAACTTGTGGTAAAGGTCAATGAACCGATCTGACTCGTTTTCAGGGATGCGTGCCGCCAAAAGACGGCCCAATACGAAAAGCATCAGCGTGACCCCCGCAGCCTCTGCACTCATGCGCTCGGAGCAATAATTATCTGCGATCACCACATGCTGCTCTTTGTCAGTGTCCAGCGCTGCAAAAAAGCCGCCGTTACTGAGGGTGTAAAAATTCCAGTACCCGCGCTGGTAGTTCTGCACGAAACGATCGGCATGGACGTACAGCAGGTTTTCACCGGCCATGAAGTATTTGCCGAAGTAGGTAGGGAAGAAGTCGAGGCGGTCAGCATCTGCAACGATGGTGGAGGTAACGGGGGTGCTTTCTTGATCTTGAATAATCATCGGTTTGTTCCGGTATTGACCTGAGCTACATGCCCGGCCTTCAGGAACAAGTATAGGGCTTAAAGCCCTATTCCGTCAAACTGTTTTAGTGGATTCTGTCGTTCTGCGAGTAATTTTCGCAGGGACTTACTACCCTCAAAATAGGCCGCTGCGAAGGCTTAGCATCCTTCGCCTGGAGCTGCGCCAGACGCTCTACAGACGCCGCCAGCCGATCTTTAAGGGCCTGGACTGCGCTAGTCCACTGATCCAAATCGTAAGCGGTGGCACGCTTGCAGGAGAGCAAGGCACTCTCATCCAATACGCGATTGGCGACTTCTTGCCAGCCCTGAACCTCACGCACTCCAACGCAAGCATGGTAGTGACTGTTTGCCAGGCGAAAAAGGCGATCAGTTTCAGTGCGCAGAACAGCAACTTTGACAGTATTCATCGGATGAACTCCGGTAAATGACCTGGGCAAACTGCCCGGCCTCTATGCATCAATATAGGGCTTTAAGCCCTATCTAGCAAGTAACTTTCGTGACTGATTGCTAACACTTGGGGGGCTTTCCGGCACTTCCCTTTGGTGTCCAACCTGCCTTGCACTCTCGAATGAGAACGAAAATACTGTCCATTTTTTGAATGGCTAAGGATCATATGGCTGTCGATTGGAAGACCGTAGGCTTACCGATATGACTGCAAGCTGGGACGCTTGAAAGACCAGGCCCTGGCACGGCTGTTGGTACAACGAAAGGCCAAATCCGCGCCCGACGCCTGGCGTTAGGAATTGCGGCATGTTCGGTCAATCAAGTAATTGAGCCTTTCCGTCACTTGTTAGGGGTCGAATCAGATCGCGTTATTGCCGCTCGATGCGGCGCGTCCATTTCCAGCGTGACAACCTATCGCGAATCTCTAGGCATCCCGGCGAAGCCTCGGCCAGTCCCGCTTACACGACAGCAACGTATCCCCTTAGATCATCCTGTGAGGCCCTACAAGGCGCTTCTCGACCTTGTCAGTGAAGGACATTGCGAATCTTGCAAGCGTGTCTCTCGCCACAGCCAAGGCATCGCGGGAGGCATTCGACTTCAAGCCTGCAGCACCATTGCCAGAAACTCCTGAACGGGCCTCGATACAGAATTATCAAGGCCCGTGGCTTGGGTACGAGTCATTATTTGGCAGCATCTCTGCGGCAAAAATCAGTAGGGCAGTGGGGGTGCCTATCTCAATCGTTGAACAACGACAGGCGTTCTTGGGTGTCACGCCATATCAGCGCCTATCGCGCGTAGATCGCTACGAGCATCTAGTAGGTGTCGTTCCCAACAATGTGTTGGCAAAACTTGCAGGCGTGTCACCAGCTCGCATTGCGGACATTCGCAAGCGCAAATACTCAAAACGCGAACCGTCTTAACACTTGAGGGGCCAATACACTTGGCCAGCCCTCCATCAGTTACCAACAACCTCAACAGCCTGACACTTGGGGGGCCGATTCGAACCGCTCTGTCAGTATCAGGTCAACAGCTCGGCACGGATCTGCATTAATTCCTACTGACACTTGGGGGGCTTTTTGATTAGGACGCACACACGGCCAGCACCTGGTCAACTCCAGCAAGCCCCGGCGGGCAGGATCTGCATCAACAATCGCTTAACACTTGGGGGGCTTTTTGACCTGGACGCACGCACGGCCAGCACCTGGTCGACTCCAGCAAGCCCCGGCCAGCAGAATCTGCATCAACAATCACTTAACACTTGGGGGGCTTTTTAACCTGGATGCACGCACGGCCAGCACCTGGTCAAACTCAAGCAAGCCCCGGCCGTCAGGATCTGCATCAACAATCGCTTAACACTTGGGGGGCCTTTTAACCTGGACGCACGCACGTTCACACTTGATGGACAGTGAGGCTTCTTTGATTAAATAAGGATTAGAAAAGGATTAGGACATATTTTCCATTCTGCGCTATCCCTTACTGCGCAAGGCCTACAGCCAATTTAACCCTGTGGATAGTGTGCACCGTATCCCATACTTTCGTGCATCGTATCCCACGTCGAAAAATACGTTTATCCAGCAAGCCCCGGCCAGCAGGATCTGCATTGACGTTCTGCCAACACTTGAGGGGCTTTTAATTCTAAAAGGCAGCTCGATGCTAGATCCGACCACCGACCAAGAACCCACCTCCCTTCTGGTGTACCCATCATGGGCCTCTAACGCGCAGGAAGCGTTTTAGTCTTGTGGTTTCTTGGAAGCGACGATGCAAAGGGGGCTTTTTCCCTTTGCGTAGCGAAGCGATCAAGGCGGCGCGAAGCGACGTTGACTGCCTCCGGGGTGAAGGACGCTTGCGGCCGAGGGGCGTAGCCCCTGGGGGGATGGGAGAGCCGCTTGCGGCTCGGGAGGGATCGAGAAGGGGGGTTTCCCCCCTTCGGCGCGGTTGGTTAAAAACAGGGTTTATAAATAAGGGTTTAAAGAAGGGGTTTAAGAGAAAGGGTTAGATGCACCACAAAAATGCTCGCAAACCATTGATTTTACAGGGGTTAACGCCAGAATGGCGGCCCCTCAAGTGTCGGTAGCCAGGCCCCTCAAGTGTCGGTACTTCTGCCCCTGATGTGTTAGGTCGGTCGCCCCTGATGTGTTAGCAAGCAGCCCCTCAAGTGTTAGTACAAAATGGCGGTTATCCACGCGGTTATCCACAAAAACGGTGGATAACACCCAGTTGGTTGCCGCGATTTCGATCAAAAAGGCTTGACCTGATGCCCAGCTCACGGTTTTAGCGATTCTGAGGCCGAAAAAAGGGGGGCTTAGCCCCCCAAGTGTTAAGTTCTGCCTTTTCCTGGCCCCTCAAGTGTTAGGAGTTGCCCGAATTGTCCCGCATTTGTCCCCATCACTAGCGAACGCAGTGGATGAAATCCTTCTCGACCCATGTTTTCTCAACCAGACCTATTTCCTCCAGCTCTTTGCATGCCTCCCTCGACTGCTCGGCCCATTTCTTCTTGCGGGTAGACTCTGATCCGCAGATGAGGCGGAACGTCTCCAGCTTGAGTGGGTAGGGGGTTGCGTGTGTCACGAAATAATCGAACATCCGGCGTGCGGTTGGGGAAAGGGTTCGGTACTTCGACCACATAACTTTCGAGTAATGATCGTTGGCAAACAGCACAACCAGATACGGGTCAAGCTGGGCCTTGCATACCGCTCTCTTTTGACCGTCTTTCTCTATGTCAAAGTCGCCTAGTAGTGAAAGGTTTTTAAGGGTGCTGTGCCGTGGGGATTTGATCGAAAAGCACGTTGCTTTGAGCCGCTTTAGACAGCTTAGCGCCCGGTTGTAATAGAACTTGTTGATGTGCCAACCAAGGTCGGTGCAGAGCTGGTAAAGCGTGAATTCCACATTCCGGCCCAGCGGTGAATGCTTCGCGTACTCTAGGATCTGCTGCCAAACCAATTCATCATCGTCTGCACGCAGCTCAATCCCGGTGTACGTGATTTCAATCTCTTGGTTGTAGTGGTAGATCAACTTGTCTTCGCATGCCGCTCTCTTTTGCCCCTTGTTCCTGGTAGTGAAGACAGCCGATCGGCCCCAGTCATTCGGGATAGCGCGTAGGTCGTCGTCCCACGGGGCTACTTGAAATAGCGACATTTCCATTTGTTGCATTTCAGTGATGGCCGCTACCATCTTTTCGTTGTTCTTCCGCTCTTGTACTGCATCCGCAATATCGTCAATTGGTGTCCGGGGTGATTTCTTGGATGTGCCTTTTGTGGGCAGGCCGGCAAGCTCTGGTTGCTTGCGTGTACTAAGGGCTGCGTCCAGGTGGTCGGCTACGGTGCGTTTCTTGGGGCGAGCGGCTACCGCGGCCGGCGCATCGCTTGCGCCTGGTGACGGTGTAGGGGCATCGAAATCAATCATGCTGGATTCGGTCACTGCTGTAGCAATAGCAGGAACCGATTGGACGCCAGGCAGGGAAGTCGCTGCAACATAAACAGACTTTGCAGCCTGCAACGCTGCCTCTTCGGGCGACAGCCCGGTTTTCACCAGCTCCGCAATGTGCTTTCGAGCGGCGTTTGTTAGGTCGGCCATTGTCACTCCTTTACATATAAACAGCCGGCTAAATCCGGCTATGTCACCCCGTGCCGTGCAAATCTTACTCGCCTGTGCCAGCGGGATCACGCGCAATAGAAAAATAGCGTTTACCGAAACTACGCACAAAATGTAAGATGGCCGTTATACGGGGAGACGATTTGCTAACCAAAGGATACTTTAGCTAAAGAATCTTCAACGGTCAAGAATTTTAGCGGCTAAAATTAGCCCTGCATCGAGGCACCGACCGACTGTGCATAATGCCATTTTTTTTACTAACGTCCTGCGTTTGCTGGGTGAGCGGGGCATGACCAAGCATGAGCTAGCCAAGCTCACGGGCGTCTCTATTTCTGTTCTATCTGAGATTACAAACGGGAAGGGCAACCCCACCCTAAAGACCCTTGCGGCCATTGCTGAAGCCCTGCAAACGCCATTGCCCATGCTTTTGGAGTCCACCGACTTAGATAGCAAGGTTCTGGACGATGCCGCAGGGACTCATGTGCCATCAAGCCTACCACCCGGCTACTGTCGTTATTGCGCGACTCTGACCAATCATCAGGCGTTCCAGGTGCGTAAGTGGCACGAGTACAATGTTGCAAAGATCCGGGAAAAATCTAACGCGCCATAACATCAAAAATTTTAGCGGCTAAAACCAAGGCTCCTAACAAGGGGTCTTTTTTTTCAGCCCTGATTGGTGTTTGGCACAACCGGTCGCCTGCCTGGCGCAAGCGGTCGGTGTTTTATGAATAGCGCGGGATGCGTGCAGCGATAAAGTCACGGAAGACAAAGTGAAGTTTTTTATCATTGATAAAAACGATGCTGCGTTATTGCCCTTAACTATGTTTCGGTATATCGTTTGCCACATTCGCACCTGTGACGAATTTGGAGCAAACGATGAGTGAACAAAACACCGACCAGGAAACGGTCAAAAAGCGCGTTACCGAGCGCCTACGTCGCGACCTGGGGCCTTTGGTTGAGGGTGCGCTAAACGACCCAAAAACTACCGATATCCTGCTTAATGCGGATGGGCAGCTCTGGCTGAAACGATTGGGTGAGCCAACCCGTGTCATCGGGACGATGGAGGCATGGCGCGCAACGTCAGTCATAAAGACGCTCGCCGGTCTGCTCGGTAAAACCGTTGGGGCAAAAGAGCCAATCCTTGACGGCGAATTGCCTTTCGGCAATGAACGATTTGCCGGCCAGCTCCCGCCAGTGGTTTCGTCTCCGTGCTTTGCGATCCGTAAACCCGCCATCACGGTCTTCCCGCTCGACAGCTATGTCGAACAGGGGATCATGACTCAAACGCAATGTGACGCCATCAAGAAGGCTGTACGCGACCACAAGAACATTCTTGTGGTCGGTGGAACCGGCTCGGGCAAGACAACTCTCATCAACGCCGTTATTCAAGAAATGGTCGATAACGACCCGAATGAACGTGTGTTCATCATTGAAGACACGGGCGAAATCCAGTGTTCCGCCATTAACTGCGTTCAGTACCACACCACGCTTGAAGTCAGCATGACTGACTTGCTCAAAACGACCCTCCGGATGCTGCCTGATCGCATCATCGTCGGTGAAGTCCGTGGTTCAGAGGCACTCGACCTCTTGGACTCCTGGAACACCGGCCATGACGGCGGCGCGGGCACGCTCCACGCAAACAGCGCTGAATCTGCCTTGCAACGCCTCAAGTCCCTCGTCACCCGCAACAAGCACGCTCCATCCGATATTGAACCGCTGATTGCTGAGGCGGTTCACGTAATCGTGCAAATCAACCGGAAGTCAGAAGTCCGCCGAGTAGAAGCGATTCTCGAAATCGTCGGATATGAAAACGGCAACTACATCACCAACACCCTCTAGGAGTAACACCCATGCAAAACAAAACTTCCCGCGTTAACAACAAGGCACTTTTCGCCGCAGGTGCAGCGCTGATTATGCTTCTGAGCGCTCATCCCGCATTCGCGTCCAGCACCGCTGGGGGCGGTCTTCCTTTTGATGACTGGTTTACAACCATCCGCTCGTCCATCACGGGGCCATTCGCCTTTACCGCGGCGATTGTCGGCCTAGTTGGTGCCGGTGCCACGTTGATTTTCGGCGGAGATATGAACGGTTTCCTGCGCACCTTGATCTTCATCGTCCTAGTGTTGTGCTTCATCGTCGCAGCACAAAACACCTTGTCGGCAATCACCGGCCAAGGCGCTGAAATCACCGCTGCGCAGGATATGGCTGCGAAGTCTGCCGGCTGGATCACCAGCAAGGTCGAGGCTGTTCACTCGGCTACTGCTCGCTTGGTAGTAGGAGCGTAAACCCCATGGCACTACGCAAGATCCCTATTCGTCGGGCCGGCAATCGCCATAACCTTTTCATGGGTGGGGATCGTGAAATGGTTATGTTCAGCGGTTTGCTGGCCGCCATCTTGGTCTTTGCTGCGCAAGACTGGCTGGCCTTTTTCCTGGGCGTTGGCATGTGGTTCGCCTCGCTTTGGATGCTGCGCAAGATGGGCAAATCTGACCCTCTTATGCGCTTTGTCTATCTGCGCAACCGCCGATACAAGCCCTTTTACCCGCCGCGTGCCACTCCCTTCCGCGAAAACGGCACCTCTCAAGGGAAGCAATACAAATGATTGAATCACTGCTCATCTCAATTGCGGTCGTGGGCGTCCTGTTGGTGCTGTTTTTGCTCTCGCAGGTACGCAAGGTCAATGAAGACCTTCGACTCAAAAAACATCAGTCCACCGAAGCTGGCCTTGCCGATCTTCTCAATTACGCTGCTGTCGTCGATGACGGCGTGATTGTTGGCAAGAACGGTTCTTTCATGGCTGCGTGGCTGTACAAAGGATCTGACAACGCCAGTGCAACCGATGTAGAGCGGGAAATGAACTCGTTCCGCATCAACCAGGCGCTGGCCAACATGGGCAGTGGCTGGATGGTTCACGTCGATGCAGTCCGTAGGCCAGCTCCGAACTACAGCCATCCAAACCAATCGAATTTCCCTGACCCGGTATCGGCAGCAATTGACGAAGAACGTCGCCGTACCTTTGAAGGGCTGGGTAATTTGTACGAAGGTTTTTTTATCATCACCGTAACGTGGTTCCCGCCAATGCTTGCCGAGCGCAAGTTTGTCGAGCTGATGTTCCATGACGATTCAGACAAGCCAAACAACAAAGCACGCACGCATCACTTGATCGACTTCTTCAAAAAAGAGGTCAAAAACATCGAATCGCGCATGTCCTCCGCTGTGTCCATGGAGCGCCTGCGTGGTCAAAAAATGATGAATGAGGACGGGTCAACCGTCACCCATGATGAGTTCCTGCAATGGCTCCAGTTCTGCGTTACCGGCATAAATCATGCCGTGATGCTGCCAACCAATCCGATCTACATCGACAATCTGATTGGGGGCAAAGAGCTGTATACCGGCGTAACGCCAAAGCTGGGCCGCAAATTCATCCAGGTAGTCGCCATTGAGGGGTTCCCTCTGGAGTCCTCGCCCGGAATCCTGACGCGCCTTGCTGAGCTGCCTGTTGAATATCGCTGGTCGAACCGTTTCATCTTCATGGATCACCATGAGGCTGTGTCGCACCTGGAGAAGTTTCGCAAGAAATGGAAGCAGAAGATCCGGGGGTTCTTTGACCAGGTATTCAACACCAACGGCGGCACTGTCGATGAGGATGCCGTTTCTATGGTGGCCGATGCTGCATCGGCTATTGCTGAAACCAATAGCGGCATGGTTGCGCAAGGCTTCTATACCAGTGTCGTAGTACTGATGGACGAAAGTCGGTCAGTGGTGGAAACGGCCGCGCTCCAGCTTGAAAAGGCTATCAACGCGATGGCGTTCACCGCTCGCGTCGAAACCATCAACACCATGGATGCCTTCATGGGTTCACTGCCAGGCCACGGCGTAGAGAACGTGCGCCGGCCTCTCATCAATACGATGAACCTGGCCGACTTGATCCCGACAAGCACCATCTGGACCGGCGAGAACTTCGCACCTAACCCACTGATGCCGCCTAACTCGCCGCCGCTGATGCACGGGCTTACCAGTGGTAACTCGCCTTTCCGAGTCAACATTGATGTGCGCGACTTGGGGCACACCATCATGTTTGGCCCGACTCGGGCGGGTAAGTCTACGCACCTGGCAATCCTCGCCATGTCATGGCGCCGATACTCCAATGCCAGGCTGTTTACATTCGACAAGGGTATGTCGATGTATCCGAGCTGCAAGGCTGCTGGGGGGGCTCACTACGTTGTGGCAGGGGCCGGCGAAAAGCTCGCTTTCGCTCCCTTGTCCAACCTGGTGACTCGCTCGCGCCGTGCATGGGCAATGGGCTGGATTGACGACCTGCTGGCATTGAACGGCCTCAAGACCACGCCAGAACAGCGCAACCTAATTGCCGAAACCATTATTGAAATGGGCACGGTCGAGGAAAAAGAAGGGCGTCCGGGAACGCTGTCTGAATTCACCGCGAAAGTTCAGGACATTGACATTCGGGCGGCACTCAAGGACTACACCATTGACGGCCTTATGGGTCACTTGCTCGATGCGGAAGAGGATCAGCTCTCTATTTCCGACTTCATCACTTTTGAAATCGAACACCTGATGGACTTGGGGGATCGCTACGCGCTGCCAGTCTTGCTTTACCTGTTCATGCGAATTCAAGAAGCGCTGGATGGTCGGCCAACCCTGATTATTCTCGATGAGGCTTGGCTAATGCTGGGTCACGATGTGTTCCGCGAGAAAATCCGCGAGTGGCTTAAAACCCTGGCAAAGAAAAACTGCCGCGTACTGATGGCAACTCAGAACCTTTCTGACGCCTCTCAATCGGGGATTCTGGACGTCATTGTTGAATCCACGGCCACCAAAATCTACCTGCCGAATATGTATGCGCGTGATGAAGCAGCGACCGCGCTTTACCTCCGCATGGGCCTCAACCTGCGCCAGATTGAAATCATCGCTACTGCCCAGCAAAAGCGCGATTACTACCTGGTATCTGAGAAAGGCCGCCGCCTATACAGCCTTGCACTAGGCCCGCTGGCTCTCTCCTTCGTCGGTGCGACCGGCCCAGACGACATAGCAATCATAAAGAAGCTAGAGGAACAGCACGGCGATTCGTGGGTGCATGTGTGGCTCCGCGACCGTGGCTTGAGCCTTGATAACTACAGGAGTGCAGCATGAGCATTTTCAATCGCCGCAAAGACGCGGAAACAGAAGTAGCCGGCGCAACTTTAGCCGCTAAAGAGAAAGTCAATAATCCGTATCTCAATGCTCGCCGTTCGTGGAATGGGCATGTGATGGGAGTTATGTCTTCTCTCCAGGTATGGCAGACCGTGGGGATCGTTTCCCTGCTAATTGTCATGGGGGCAGTAGGCGGCATTGCTCACATTGGCGCGCAATCAAAGATCATTCCTATGGTGTTCCAACAAGATGCCTCGGCCAACACGGTTTCCGTGACTTTGCTGGATCGGGTGCCTGATGCAGTTCTGACCGACTACCAAGCAGCGGTGACAAACTTCATCAGCAACACACGGTTGGTAACTCCAGATGTAAGCCTCCAGCGAAAAGCCGTGCTGGCCTCTTATGCGTACCTTGCCCCGCAAGATCCGGCAACGATGAAAGCCAATGAATTCCTCAATGGCTCCCCTGAGCGGAACCCGTTCAAGCGCGCGGAAAACGAAACCGTGTCGGTTGAGATTCGATCTGCTCTGCCACAAACCAAAGACACCTGGCAGGTGGATTGGACTGAGACAGTTCGCAGCCGAGACGGCTCGCTCAAAGGCACACCGTACAACATGCGAGCGCTCATCAACGTCTATCAAAACAAAGATATGTCAGTAGACAGAAACACTTTTGTGAACGGGCACTTCATCTTCATTCGCGACTTTAACTGGTCGAAACAACTTTAATCCTGGGGCGGACACTCCATATGAAAAAGACACTGATTTCCTCGTTAATTGCCGGCGTTCTTTTGCCAGGTTTTGTACAAGCAGCCGACAGCCAAGCGGATATGGCAAACAAGTATTTTGCCCCGGACACTGTGAAGCTGACCCCGCAGGAGCAAAAAGCTATCGGGATCGGCAAAAAATGGCAGACCGGCCAAGCGACTAGCAACGCGACACCAGGCGGCGACGGCGCCATTACCTTCCTGTATGGCAGTGGGCAAACCCAAGTGGTCTGCGCTGTGCTCCAGGTCTGCGATATCTCCCTGCAGCCTGGTGAGCAGTTCAACACGCTGAACGGTGGCGACCCTCGTTTCACCGTAGAGCCTGGCATCAGCGGCTCCGGTGCAGACCAAACCGTTCACTTGATATTGAAGCCGCTGGACGTGGGCCTGGATACCGCGCTGGTCGTGATGACCGACCGCCGCACTTACCATTTCCGTCTGCGTTCAACTCGCAATGAAAGCATGCCTTACGCGCGCTTCATGTATCCCGAAGATGCTGCTGCCAAGTGGGCGTCGATCCGGAATGCCGAGGCTAAAGACCGTCACGACAACACGATTCCGCAAACCCGGGAATACCTGGGCAACTTGGACTTTAACTATTCCATCGACGGCAAGGCGCGCTGGAAGCCAGTGCGTGTGTACAACGACGGCACGAAAACCATCATTGAAATGCCGGATGGCATGCGTCAAAGCGAGTCTCCAACCTTGCTGGTAGTACGTCGCGACGGCGGCATTTTCCGCGATGCTGAAACGCAAATGGTCAACTACCGCGTCCAGGGCAATCGCTATGTGGTGGACACGATTTTCGACAAGGCAATTCTGGTTGCCGGCGTCGGATCGAGCCAGGACAAAATCACCATTGAGCGGGAGGCCAAGTGATGCGCAAAGTTCTCATGATCTCGGCACTTATCGCCGGCTTGAGTGGGTGCGCAACAAATTCCCCATACGGGAATTATTCAGCAGCCCCGGCCGCGCATGACAAAAACATGGCGAGCGACACCGTTGCGCACCTGGTCACTATGTATCCGCCTGCGCGGACTCGCTTGAACATCATGCAGCCCACCGAAGATGCCTACGGAACGGCCTTGGTAGCGCTTCTGCGCGGTCGTGGCTACTCCGTGAACGAGTACGCGCCAGAAGCTGCCAAAAAGGCGCAACCGGCTACTCAGGCGGCTTTCTCTCCCGGTGTAGACCTCCGCTATGTAGTTGACTCGCTCGCACCTGCCGCAGACCTGTACCGGGTCACGGTCGTGGTGGGCAATCAGCCGATCAGCCGAGCCTACATTCCACAAAAAAACGGGACTGTCGCAGCGGCGGGTTCCTGGGCGCGCAAGGAGTAATTGCCATGGCTGACACCGACCAAATGTCGCCGGATTCGTCGCCAGGCGCTTCCAGCAAAAAGACCGGCGTGCGCCGGGTGAACAACGTGCCTTTGATGATTGGCATTGCGGTTCTCGCGCTCTTTATGGGCCTTATCGCAATGGTGGCCGTCAAGCGTTCCAATCAAGCCAATGTGGATCATGCAGCGACCGCGCAAGGGAAGGGCGGGGATAGCTCTCTGATGGCTGCCGATATCGTTGGGGGCCGTGCTGACGGCTTGATCCCAGAGGCCAAAGCTGAGCCGCCACTTTTGCCCCCGGCCGATCCGCAAGCACCTACAACGCCTAATGGCGTGCCTGTGGCTCGCGTAGAAAACCCGAATGCGCCACCGCAACCGCCTCGAGGGAATGGCGGCCCACGCTCGCCAGAAGATCAGGAAGACGAACAGTTGCGTCAACGGAAAATGCAGCTTTTCCAAACCGCAGTTGGAGCTAAAACGGCAATCACCCTGCCGGATCTGAGCCGTGTCGGCACTGGAACAACTGACGATACTCCGCAAACCCCTGACGAAATGGTTGATCGCATTGCGCAGGTTCGCCGGAAAATCGACCAGCAGCGCTCGACCGATCCGAATGCGGCCTATCAAGCCCAACTTCGCCAGGTACAAGGAAACATAGGCGGCGGTAGCGGCGGTGGTTACGGCGGCGGCCGTTCGGGCGGTTCGTCGGGCATGATGCTGGCCTCGTCGTCCAGCGACACCGGTAAGGACTACGGCACTTTTGACGGCAACGGCAAAAAAGATCGTTGGGCGTTGAACTCCAAAATGGAAGCTCCAACTACACCGTTCGAGATTCGGGCCGGCGCTGTCATTCCTGGAATCATGCTGAGCGGCATCAACTCTGATTTGCCAGGTCAAATCATGGCGCAGGTTTCGCAGGACGTGTATGACACGGCCACCGGCAAATACCTGCTTATTCCTCAAGGGACTCGCATGGTTGGCACCTACTCCAGCGATGTTGGTTATGGACAAGAAGGCGTACTGATTGCCTGGCAGCGCCTGGTATTTCCTGATGGCAAGGCTTTGGACATTGGAGCAATGCCAGGCGCAGACATGGCCGGCTACTCTGGCTTCCGTGACAAGGTTAATCATCACCTGTTGCGGCTCTACGGATCGGCGTTGTTCATGGCCGGCATCACCGCAGGCGCTTCCATTGCAACTCAGGACAACAACAACTCTGTTGGCTACCAACAACCTTCGGTTAGCAGCGAATTGAGTTCTGCGCTTGGGCAGCAACTGGGCCAAGTGTCCGCGCAAATCATCTCTAAAAACTTGAACATTTCCCCGACAATCGAAATTCGTCCGGGCTATCGCTTTAACATTGTTGCTGTCAAAGACGTGACATTCACCAAGGCTTATCAATCGTTTGACTACTAACGCAAGGAGCAAGTTATGTTTTCTAAGAATTCCATTTTAGCGGCTAAAGTTTTCGCACTTTCCGCAGCAGTTAGTTTTGTAGTTTGCCAACCGGCTTCGGCAGGCATTCCAGTAGCAGACGGATTGAATCTGAGCCAAACGACTGTCACCGCAGCGAATCAAGTTGCGCAAGTTGCAAAACAAATTGAGCAATACAAAACTCAATTACAACAATACGAAAACATGCTGCAAAACACGGCCGCACCAGGGGCTTACATCTGGAGCGAAGTAAACAGCGTAATTAACAAGGTTGTGTCTGCCCAGCAAACCCTTGACTATTACAAAAACCAATCCGGGTCGATTGATCGGTACTTGTCGAAGTATGAAAACGTCAGCTATTACCGGAATTCGCCATGCTTTCAGATTGGCGGATGCTCTGACAGCGAGCGGGAAGCTCTGGAAACGCGCCGCGCAGATAACTCCGACGCTGTAAAACGGGCAAACGCGGACGTAATCAAAAGTGTCGATCAGCAACAACAGACGTTGACCACTGATGCCCAAAAACTGCAACAGCTCCAATCTCAAGCCACGACCGCAACCGGCCAGATGCAGGCACTTCAAGCGGCTAACCAGTTGGCCGCAGCGCAGGGTAACCAGCTTCTGCAAATCCGCGGCATGTTGCTGGCACAGAACCAGGCCGCAGCAACCTTGGCTCAACAACAAGCCGACCGCCAGGCTCAAGAAGATGCTTCATCTACGAAGCTGCGAGAAAAATCCAACATCACCAGGTCTGAGCCGTCAACCTGGTCGTTTCAGTAACTAAGGGGTATTTATGCAAATCAAACGCCTTGTAACTGCGTCCCTATTAGTTCTCGTTGCAGCCGTTAGCGGCTGCAAGGAGGAAAAGGACGAAGTAGCCAGTCCAAATTGCTCCAACCCGGCAACTGCCAGTGATGCGTCCAAGTGCCCGCGCCAGGACGGCAATATTACTCGCAGCCAGCCGAAAACCTGGTCAATGGATAGCGAGAAAAAATGATGAAAATGACCAAGCCAGGAAAAGCCACTTGTGCGGCGGCACTAGCCGTACTTGGCTTGTTTCTCATCCCCGAAGTAGCGCTTGCGGCTGCTGACACCGGAATCATGGACTCGGTGATGGGAAAATATCAACAAGCCGCAAGCGCCTGGGGTGCCAGGATGGTGTCCTATGGTTCCTGGATTTTTTGGGGGCTAGCTCTGATAAGTATGGTTTGGACTTACGGCATGATGATCTTGCGTAAAGCGGACATTGGTGAGTTCTTTGCTGAAACCATTCGTTTCTTTGGCACACTTGGTTTCTTCTACTGGATTCTATTGAATGGCCCTGCAATATCTGACGCCGTTATCAAGAGCATGTGGATGATGGGCTCAGCCGCAGTAGGGGGAGCGTCGAGCTTCACGCCATCTGGAATCACCGATATTGGCTTTGACATCTTTTTCAAAGCTCTTGATGAATCATCGTCGTTCTCTCCGGTAGACAGCGCCGCTGCAATTATAATTTCGGGCTGTGTCCTGGTCGTGCTGGCACTTGTGGCCGTAAACATGCTTTTGCTGTTTGTTTCAGCGTGGATTCTTATGTACGGCGGAGTTGTCTTTCTTGGCTTCGGCGGTTCCCGCTGGACTTCCGATATAGCTATCACCTATTACAAAACAGTCCTGGGGATTGGTGCCCAGCTCATGGGGATGGTGCTTCTTGTTGGTATCGGTAAGACCTTTATTGACCAGGCATACGCCGGGATGAGCGAAGGCATCAACCTAAAAGAGCTGGGCGTGCTGGGTATCACCGCAGTGGTATTGCTGTATCTAACTAACAAAATCCCTCCAATGCTGGCCGGGATCGTTGGTGGTGCGTCTACTGGTGGGGTCGGTGGCTTTGGTGCCGGTGCAGCTATGGGCGCAGCCGTCGCCGCCGCTGGTATCGCCGCAGGTGTTGCCAGCGCAGGTGCGTCTATGGCCTTGGGCGGTGCCGCTAACCTCGCAGGTGCAGGCTCTGCACTCAAGGCCGCTTTCCAATCCGCCCAAGAGAACATGGGTGGTGGCGGTGGTGGCAGCGGCGAAGGTGGCGGCGCTGGTGACACTGGCAACATCGGCGGATCTGAGGGCGGCGGTGGCAGCGGTAGCGGTGGCGGTGGCGGCTCTAGCTTTGGTCAGGCTATGGGCACCGCTGGGCGCTTCGCGGCTGATATGGCTGGCAGCTTGGCAAGTGGCGCGAAAGAGGGCCTATCTGCAAAAGCATCCTCGATGGCAGCCGCAGCTAATGAGCGAGTCAGCAACACCGTGGGCGGCAAGCTCGCATCTGAAATCAATGGTACTGCCGGCCAGGCTCGCGCAGACCAACAAACCATGGCGCAGGCTGCTGCAATCAATCAGCAACAATCCCTCCAGGAAGCCCGCGACGTAGTTGCTCAACACTCCAATCCAGCGCCAGACGTAGCCCCTCAATTCGACGGCGACAGCGTGGGTAGTGGCGGCAACAACAATGATGAAATTAACGCATTCGTTAACGGTAAAGCATAAGGACATAAACATGAGAAAAGTTATTAGTGCCACGTTAATTACTATCGCTTTAGCAGCCCAAGCCGCACCGGCTTTCGCTAAAGACCCATGCGAAACCGTTCTTTGCATGGCTGGAATGCTGCAAGGGCAGGGCACCGTTGACGGCTGCGACGGCCCGGTTAACGACTTCTTCAGCATTGTCAAAAAGAAGCATGGCAAGTTCAAACCTGATGCAACTCAGGATGCGCGTAGGCAGTTTGTTAACCAGTGCGAAAGTGACAATGGCTGGGGTGACAAGATTGCCGATAAATACGGCAAGGTTCGGATGTGAGGTAAGACATATGCCATTTCTTGATCTGCCACCACAAATGCAAGAGCGCGTCGTTTGCTCCGTTACGGCCGCCATCAAGTACGAGGTGCCCGCGAACCTGGTTCTCGCCGTGGCAGAAAAAGAAGGCGGCAAACCAGGCCAGCGGGTGAGAAATTCCAACGGCACTGATGACGTAGGAGCTATGCAGTTCAATACCGCCTACCTGCGCGATCTGGAGCGTCAATACGGCATTACGGCTGATGACGTTGCGCAGACGGGTTGCTACTCCTATGACCTGGCCGCGTGGCGGCTGCGTGGTCATATCCGCAATGACTCCGGCGATTTGTGGACGCGCGCAGCTAACTACCATTCACGCACGCCCCAATACAATGCGCCGTATCGGGCCGATCTGATGAAAAGGGCTGAAAAGTGGGGAACCTGGTTGTCTGAACGCTTCGTTACCTACGATCCGAATGCAGCCGGCGCACCGGCCATCGTCGCCGGCACGGCGACGGTCGAAGGGACGCCAAAGGAAAAGGCTGTAACCATTACTCAAGCCGCGATCACGGCAATGGCGGAACCTGTCCAGGCGGCACCGAAAAAAGTCACTGTGACCCACCACCGAACCTACAACCAGGCAGCCGAACGCGCATTGGCAGATATGTACGCACCTGGAATGGTGAAATAGGGTAGGGGCCATGAATCAGATAGCAGCTCGCATCGCCTCCTGGCCTCGGCCGGAAATTGCCAATGGCACCATCGAGGCGCTGAAATGGCTCGCCCTGGTGTTGATGATTGGCGATCACATCAACAAATACCTCTTGAACGACACCGTAGCCTGGCTGTACGACGCTGGCCGCCTGACAATGCCGTTGTTCGTGTTTGTTCTGGCGTACAACCTGGCTCGTCCTGGAGCGCTTGAGAGCGGCGCCTATCGTCGCACCATGATTCGCCTGGCTGTTTTCGGCGCCTTGGCTTCACCGGCATTCCTGGCACTCGGGGGCCTGGTCAACGGTTGGTGGCCGCTGAATATCCTCTTTACCCTGTTCGTCCTGACCGCCACGCTTCGCCTGCTCGAAATGGGTCGGCCTCAAGGCTACATGGCTGCTGGGTTGGCCTTTGCCCTGGGCGGTAGCCTGGTTGAATTCTGGTGGCCAGCTCTGGCCTTTGGCGTAGCGATCTGGATCTACACAAAACAGCCATCAGTGCCGGCACTGATTCTGGCATTTGTGTCGTGCGCTGCACTTGGATACATCAACGGCAACCAATGGGCGCTGGCCTCGATCTTGATCCTGTTGGTTGCGCCATTCGTGGCCCTGCCGTGCTCTCGGCTACGTTGGTTCTTCTACGCTTTTTATCCCGCTCACTTGACCCTGATCTGGCTCGCGCGAATCCCAATGCGCCAGGCTGGGTATTTGTTCTTTACATAATTTTTAGCCGCTAAATGGAGTTATAGAAATGGCACTATCAGACGTAGAAATCGGCACGCTCTCCATATATCTGAGAGAGACTATCATGGGGTTTTTCTTTGAAAAAAAACAGGCCGGCGAGCCTGGTTATGACTTCGAAATGAACGACTCAACGCTTGCAACCATGTTGCTTACATCGCCTCCAGAATCGTTGGATGACAAAAGCCCGGACGGCTATGCAGCGTTACCCGTAGAGGACAAGAACAGCGTTATCGAGCGCGCTTTGCAAGCCCTGACGCCTGGTACCGGGCTGACGTTCGACGAGCCTGAAAATAAAAACGGTCTGTGGGTTCGCGTGTCGCTGGCACATGAGGGCCGGACACCTCTAAGCCAGGTCGAGGACTACCGCTGGATTAGGCTTAGCTCGATTGACCAGGTGATTCCGAAGGTCGCATTAGGGTCGGGGCAGGATAGTCGCGGGTGGGGATGGAACCTGCTGGTGAAGACAAACGGCGGGGATACCTACTACGCAAGCGATAGGACGTACCGGGGGGAACTGATCCAGTACCCGCAAAACGTACTGATTTCAGCGATCAACTCTGCGGTAAAGACTGAGATTCAGCCCGATGCACTGCCCAAACGCGCTTAACCTGCGCCTCGCTGCAGCCGGCCAGCCTTGCTGTTTCTGCAATGGTTTGGCCGGCTTTTCTCAAGGCCACAATACGGCCGTGTAGCGCCTTGTTAGCGCGGCGCCCTTTGTACTTCCCCTCTTGCTGCGCCAGACGAATACCCTGCCGCTGCCGCTCCCTTCGATTCTCCCAGTCGTCACGCGCGAGCTGTAGCGTGACCTTCAATAGCAGCTCCTGCATCTGCTCCAGGATGACTTTAGCAACGCCTGTGGTGCTATCGCTCAGGTCGCTAAGATCCACCACACCTGGCACGGCCAGGCGTGCGCCCTTGTTGCGGATGGCTGCAACCAATTGCTCGGCTTCGGCCAGCGGCCCCCGGCTGAGCCTGTCCATTTGTTCCGCGATCACTACGTCACCAGGTTGAAGATCCTCGATCATCCGTAGCAGCTCCGGCCGGTCGTAGCGAACGCCAGATTCAGTATCGCGGTAGAAGCCGGTATAGGTGATAAAGGACATTATCACCTATAGAAACCAGAGATGGCCAACGGCTACCCCGGCGCCGAGGAAGTCAGACGAAAAGCCATCGACCCGTTATCATGCAGCCCATCTTCGCCCGGCGCTTCGGCGGCCGGATGTTCATTTTTTTACCGCGCAATTCATCGGCGTGGGATGTAGGAGCAGTGCATGACGGATCAAAAGGGTGCCGAACAGGCCACCAGCAGCCTCGCTGAACAGGCACTCAACCAGGCCCGTGCCCGTTATGCGCCAAACGAGACCGCCCCCAGCGCAGAACCTGAGCCACAGAAGAAGCCGGGGCGCAAAGCCGCTGCCAGCTCCACCAGCAGCACCCTGCAAGACTTGGAAAAGACCCTGTGGGCCACCGCCGATAAGATGCGGGCCAACATGGATCCAGCCGAGTACAAGCACATTGTGCTCGGCCTGATCTTCCTCAAGTACATCTCCGACAGCTTTGCTGGCCGCCGCGCCGAGCTGGGACGCAAATTTGCCGACGCCGGCGACGATTATTACCTAGGCAGTGACGACGCCGAGTTGCTGGCCAGCGAGCTCGAAGAACGCGACTACTACAAAGAAGTGAATGTGTTCTGGGTACCGGAAGCCGCGCGTTGGGAATCCATCCGTGCTAACGCCAAGCAAGTCGATATCGGCAAGCGTATTGATGACGCCCTGGCCGATATCGAAGCAGAAAACCCGCAGTTAAAAAACATCCTCGACAAGCGCTATGCCCGCGCCCAGTTGCCGGATGGCAAGCTCGGCGAGCTGGTCGATATGATTTCCATCATTGGTTTTAGCAGCGACGCCAATAAAGCCCGTGACCTGCTAGGCCAAGTCTACGAGTACTTCCTTGGCCAATTCGCCAGCGCCGAAGGTAAGCGCGGCGGGCAGTTCTACACCCCGGCCAGCATCGTCAAAACCCTGGTGGCGGTGCTTAACCCGCACCATGGCAAGGTCTACGACCCCTGCTGCGGTTCGGGTGGTATGTTTGTCCAGTCGGAAAAATTCATCGAAGCCCATGGCGGCAAACTCGGCGACGTCTCGATCTACGGTCAGGAATCCAACCCGACCACTTGGCGCCTGGCGGCGATGAACCTGGCCATCCGCGGCATCGACTTCAACCTCGGCCGGGAGCCGGCCGACACCTTTATCCGCAACCAACACTCGGATCTGCGTGCCGACTTTGTCCTGGCCAACCCGCCGTTCAATATCAGTGATTGGTGGCACGGTAGCCTCGAAGGCGACCCACGCTGGGTCTACGGCACGCCGCCGCAAGGCAATGCCAACTACGCCTGGCTGCAGCACATGCTGTTTCACCTCAAATCCAGCGGCCGGGCCGGCATCGTCCTGGCCAATGGCTCGATGAGTTCCAGTCAGAACAGTGAAGGTGAAATCCGGCGCGCCATGGTCGAAGCCGATGTGGTCGAGGTGATGGTCGCGTTACCCGGCCAGTTGTTCTTCAACACTCAGATCCCGGCCTGCCTGTGGTTTCTCGCCAAACAGAAAGCCGCCCGCCCAGGCGAAGTGCTGTTTATCGACGCCCGTAAACTGGGTACGAATGTCAGTCGGGTGCAGATCGAACTGCTGGACAGCGACATCGAGCGCATTGCGCAGACGGTGGCCAATTGGCGCGGGGTGCCGCTGGATGTTGGCGGTGAGATTGCTGAGTATGTCGATGTGGCCGGTTTCTGCCGCAGCGTACCCCTCGCCGAAATCGCCGAGCACGGTCATGTGCTGACCCCGGGCCGCTATGTCGGCGCCGAAGCGGTCGAGGATGACGACGAAGCCTTTGCCGACAAGATGCAGAACCTCACTGCCTTGTTGGGCGAGCAGATGGCCAAGGGCGCGGAACTCGATCAGTTGATCCGGCAGAAGCTGGGAGGGCTGGGGTATGAGTTTTGACCTTCCGGTTCTTCCAAAAGGTTGGGATTATGTGCCATTAGATCAGTTGGCGCATAAGAACTCCGTAACCTATGGAGTTGTACAGCCTGGTACGGCCTTGAGTGAGGGTGTCTCTATAGTTCGAGTGAACAATTTCAAGGATGGTCGCATTGAGCTTGCTGACCTAATGCAGATAGCTCCTGCAATAGAAGCGAAATACAGTAGAACACGATTGCAAGGTGGCGAAGTGCTTTTGACTCTGGTTGGCAGCGTCGGCCAAGTTGCAGTGGCCTCCAAAGCATTAAGTGGCTTCAATGTCGCAAGAGCTGTTGCTGTGATCCATCCCGTGCAAGATATCGAGCCTGAATGGATAGCACTATGCCTTAGGTCTCCACTGTCACAACATCTTCTCGGAAGTCGAGCTAATACCACTGTTCAGACGACGATTAACCTGAAGGATCTTCGAGCACTCCCAATTCCTCTCCCTTCAGGGCCCGAGCGCCAAAGGATCGCTGTTGTTATGGGGGCGCTCGATGACCGCATTGCTCTGCTACGTGAAACCAACGGCACCCTGGAAGCCATCGCCCAGGCGCTGTTCAAATCCTGGTTCGTCGATTTCGACCCGGTGCGGGCCAAGGCGGAAGGGCTTGAGCCGGGAGGTATGGACGCGGCCACCGCTGCGCTGTTTCCCGACAGTTTCGAAGAGTCGGGGCTGGGATTGGTGCCGAGGGGGTGGCGGGTTGGCGTGCTCGGTAACGTTGCAGAGACTGCACGCAAGCAGATTCAACCCAACTCAATGACGGTTGATACCTTGTACGTCGGCTTGGAGCACATTCCTCGGCAATCGCTTGGACTCGACAGCTGGGGAACTGCTGACAGATTGGAGAGTGCGAAATCTTGCTTTGAAAAAGGCGATATCCTGTTCGGTAAGTTGCGCCCTTACTTTCACAAAGTTGTGATAGCCCCGTTCGCTGGGGTCTGTTCAACGGATATTCTCGTCTGCAAATCCAAACTGATGAGTTACTACGGATTTGTGGCGATGCACCTATTTAGCGCCGAATTAGTTACATATGCAGACAGGTTATCCAATGGCGCAAAAATGCCGCGTGTGAACTGGAAGGACTTGTCTGATTACGCACTTACGATACCTCCCGTTGAGTTGGTAGCCGCGTTTTCAGATGCGGTGCAGCCTATGTTTGACCAGATAACGGCCAACGTACACCAAGCCCAAACCCTCACCCAACTCCGCGATACCCTACTGCCCCGGCTGATCTCCGGCCAGTTGCGTCTGCCGGAGGCCGAGGTGATGGTCGAGGAAATTTGTGCATGAGCAAGGGAACGATTCCCGCACTGCCAGAGGGCTACGCCGACTGGCTGACTCAGCTGAAAGGCGACATTACTCAAGCCCGGCAGCGGGCGGCGCTGGCCGTCAATGCCGAGTTGGTGCAGCTGTATCACCGCCTCGGTAGCGAGATTCAACAGCGCCAGGAGGCCCATGGCTGGGGTGCCAAGGTCATCGAGCGCCTGGCCCGCGACCTCAAGGATGCTTTTCCGGAGATGAAGGGCTGGTCAGCCAGCAACCTCAAGTACATGCGCTTCTTCGCTCAGCATTGCCCGGATCGCCAATTTGGTCAGCAGCCTGCTGACCAATTGCCCTGGTTCCATGTGGTGACCCTGCTGACCAAGCTGGATAGTCCTGTCGAGCGCGAGTGGTATGCGCAACAAACCGTGCTGCAGGGCTGGTCACGCAGCACGTTGGAACTGAACATCAAGAGCCGTCTGCAGCAACGCCAAGGCTCAGCAGTCACCAACTTTGTCAGCCGCCTGCCCGCCGCGGATTCGGCCTTGGCCCAGGAAACCCTAAAAGATCCGTACCTGTTCGATTTTCTTGGCCTGGGCCATGACGCTCAGGAACGCGAAATCGAAGAAGGGCTGATCCGTCATATCACCCGTTTCTTACTGGAGTTAGGAGCCGGTTTTGCCTTCCTCGGCCGGCAGTTTCGCCTTGAAGTCGGTGGTGATGAATTCTTTATCGACCTGCTGTTCTATCACACTCGGCTCAAGTGCTATGTGGTCGTGGAGCTCAAGGCGACAGCCTTCAAACCCGAACACGCCGGCCAGTTGAATTTCTACCTGGCGGCGGTGGATGCACAGATCAAAGCCGAAGACGACAAACCCACCATCGGTCTGCTCCTGTGCAAACAGCAAAACCGCCTGGTGGCCGAGTACGCGTTGTCGGGTATCGACAAACCCATCGGCGTCGCCGAATACCAATTGCTGCGCGATTTACCCGACACCTTGGGCCGAAATCTGCCGAGCATTGCCGAGATCGAGGCGGAGCTGGCCGGTGAACTGAACACAGGAAGTGAAGTGGAATGACCGAAGACCAATTGGAACAGGAAACCCTCGGCTGGCTGGCAGAGGTGGGCTACACCCACCTGTACGGCCCGACTATCGCCTATGACGGCGAGAGCCCGGAGCGCGACAACTACCGTCAGGTGGTCTTGGTCGAGCGCCTGCGCAGCGCCATGGCCAAACTCAATCCCAAGGTGCCGCTGGCCGCACGCGAAGATGCGCTCAAGCAGGTGCTCGAACTGGGCCTGCCGGTACAGCTGTCGGCCAACCGCTTGTTCCATCGCCTGTTGGTCAGCGGCGTACCGGTGCAGTACCAAAAAGACGGTGAAACCCGAGGCGACTTCGTGCGCCTGATCGACTGGGTTGAGGTGAAAGCCAACGACTGGCTGGCCATCAATCAGTTCAGCATCCAGGGGCCGAAACACACCCGGCGTCCGGACATCATCCTGTTCGTCAATGGCCTGCCGCTGGTACTGCTGGAACTGAAGAACCCGGCCGATGTGAACGCCGACCTGGGCAAAGCCTTCGACCAGATCCAGACCTACAAGGAACAGATCCCGGACCTGTTCCAGTACAACGAAATTCTGGTGATCGCCGACGGCAGCGAGGCGCGCATGGGCTCCTTGTCGGCCGATGCCGAACGCTTCATGAACTGGCGCACTATCGACGGTAAAGATCTTGACCCGCTGGGTCAATTCAACGAGCTGGAGACCCTGGTACGCGGTGCCCTGGCACCGAAGATGCTGCTCGATTACCTGCGCTACTTCGTGCTGTTTGAGGATGACGGCCGGCTGGTAAAGAAGATTGCCGGCTATCACCAATTCCACGCCGTGCGCGCCGCTATCCAACAAGTAGTCAGCGCCTCGCGTCCCGGCGGCAGCCATAAAGGCGGGGTGGTCTGGCACACCCAAGGCTCGGGCAAGAGCATCACCATGACCTGCTTCGCTGCCCGGGTGATGCAGGAAGCCGCGATGGAGAACCCAACCATCGTGGTGATCACCGACCGCAACGACCTGGATGGCCAGTTGTTCGGGGTGTTCTCGCTGTCCCAGGATTTGTTGCGTGAACAACCTGTCCAGGTGGAGTCACGCGGTGACTTGCGCAGCAAACTGGCCAACCGGCCAAGTGGCGGCATTGTCTTCGCCACCATCCAGAAGTTCATGCCGGGGGTGGATGAAGACACCTTCCCGGTGCTGTCCGACCGCGCGAACATCGTGGTCATCGCCGACGAAGCGCACCGCACCCAGTATGGTTTTGGCGCCGAGCTGAAAACCTCGGAGGGGGCACAGTCCGGCGAGAGCCAAACCCGTTACCAGGTGGGCTATGCCCAGCACCTGCGTGATGCACTGCCGAACGCCACTTTCGTGGCCTTTACCGGCACCCCGGTGTCCAGCGAAGACCGTGACACCCGTTCGGTGTTTGGTGAATACATTCACGTCTACGACATGCAGCAGGCCACTGAAGATGGCGCCACCGTCGCTATCTACTATGAATCGCGTCTGGCCAAATTGTCCTTGAAAGACAGCGAGCTGCCCGCGATCGACGATCAGGTCGATGAGCTGGCCGAAGATGAAGAAGACGACCAGCAATCACGCCTGAAAAGCCGTTGGGCCGCCCTGGAAAAGGTGGTCGGGGCCGAGCCTCGGATTCAAAGCGTGGCGGTCGACCTGGTCACCCACTTTGAGGAGCGTAATCAGGGGCTGGTGAGCATGGGGCAGATGCCCGGCAAGGCCATGGTGGTGGGCATGAGTCGCGAGATCTGTGTGCACCTGTACAACGAGATCGTCGCTCTGCGTCCAGAATGGCACGACGAAGATCCGGAGAAAGGCGCGATCAAAGTCATCATGACCGGCAGCGCATCGGACAAGGCCTTGCTGCGACCGCACATCTATTCAGGACAGCTCAAAAAGCGCCTGGAAAAACGCTTCAAGGATCCGCTCGATCCGCTCAAGCTGGTGATCGTCCGTGACATGTGGCTGACCGGCTTCGATGCGCCCTGCGTGCACACCCTGTACGTGGACAAGCCCATGAAGGGCCACAACCTGATGCAGGCCATTGCCCGGGTTAACCGCGTGTTCAAGGACAAGCAGGGCGGCCTGGTGGTCGACTACATCGGTATCGCCAATGAGCTGAAAGCTGCGCTCAAGGAATACACCGGCAGCAAAGGCAAAGGCCGACCGACCGTGGATGCCCATGAAGCCTATTCAGTGCTGGAGGAGAAACTCGACGTCCTGCGCAGCCTACTGCATGGTTTCGACTGCAGCGATTTTCTCACCGGCGGGCACAAGCTGCTCGCCGGGGCCGCCAACCATGTGTTGGGCCTGGAGGACGGCAAGAAGCGCTATGCCGATACTGCATTGGCCATGAGCAAAGCCTTCACCCTGTGCTGCACCTTGGATGAAGCCAAAGCCGTCCGTGAGGAAGTGGCATTCTTCCAGGCGATCAAGGTGATCTTGATCAAACGTGAAGTCAGCGCCAAAAAGAAAACCGACGAAGAGCGCGAGTTGGCCATCCGCCAGATTATCGGCAATGCCGTGGTCTCCGGTGAGGTGGTAGACATTTTCGAGGCAGTCGGCCTGGACAAGCCCAATATCGGCTTGCTCGACGACGCGTTTCTCGCCGAGGTGCGCAATCTTCCCGAGAAGAACCTGGCGGTAGAGCTGTTGGAGCGTCTGCTCGAAGGCGAAATCAAAAGCCGTTACAGCACTAACCTGACCCAGGAGAAGAAGTTCTCCGAACTGCTGGCCAATGTGATTAAACGCTACCAAAACCGCTCCATCGAAACCGCCCAGGTCATTGAGGAACTGATCGAAATGGCCAAGAAGTTCGCCGCCGCGAGCCAGCGTGGCGATGCGCTTGGGCTCAACGATGACGAACTGGCGTTTTACGATGCCTTGGCCAACAACGAGGCCTCGGTGCGCGAACTGGGCGACGAGATCCTGGCCAAAATTGCCCACGAACTGACCGCTAGCCTACGGGCTAATGTCAGCGTCGATTGGAGCAGCCGTGAAAGCGTGAGGGCCAAACTGCGCATTCTGGTACGGCGGATTCTGCGCAAGTACAAGTACCCGCCGGATCAAGCCGAGGAAGCGGCGCAGTTAGTGCTCAACCAGGCGGAAATGCTCTGTGAGGCGTGGCTATAGGCGTGAGCTCATCGAGCCTGTCCGTAGGGGACAGCGAGACAGAAGCATGCGACACCTTTTCTCTGGCAATGAATCTGCCTTAAAAGGTGTCGTATGACTTAGGAATTAAGCGACAAGTCAGGGCGTGGAGCGACAGCAGCTCTCGACCGAGGCTGTGTGAAAACGCATACACCGTTTTGAAGTCTGCGTTGCTACGTAAAATCTGCCAGCGTTTGGGTAGGTCAGCAGACCTGAAATTTGCGTAGGAACGCGATTTTCGTTCCGATTCCGACTGTCAAACTTGCTCTAAAACGTTTTCACACAGCCTGGACCCATAGCTGCCGTTGGCCAAAGGCAGAAATCGGCCAAAAGCAGACGATCTCTGCAAAGATAGACATTAAAATGGGTGACTACGTAATCAGGGTCGATTCAGCTGGCTTGAGGAGCATTTACGAAATATGGATTTTGAGGATGGCGAATCTGACGGGGTTGAGCCTATTGAACAGGGTCTGGACAACCGATTGAGTGTGGTGGTGACAAGCGGAGATCTCGGCCGCACAGAAGTACGGCGCAGGCTGGTTGAAAACCGAATGCGCGTCTTATTTGATCAGGTGGAAGTGGAGGATACGTTCAGTTTCTTCAAAAAAATATCCGGGAATGGCCATCGATCCTACTGGAAACAAGTGATCCCGCCGGTAATCGGCAAGTTCGATCTGAAGCCTAGTGCTTTTCTCACGAAAGCCAGAGCCATGAGGCCCGAAAAGCCGGACGCAACCGTGTCTGCTTTTACAAACTGGGTGTATAGCCTATACGGCCGACCTGGTGAGGATGACGATGCTTTGAAACGGGGGCTTGAAGCCGAAAAAGTAATTTTCGAGTTCTGTCAGAACAGTCATGTGGGCCCTAAGGAAGCATGGACAATCGCTTCGCCCTTGATGTTAAGCAGACGCCCGGACGGCTGGAAGCTAGTGCATCAGGGCATCCATCTGAACGACAAACATGTTCCCTATTTTGAGCTGGAGGAACTGACAGTTAGAGGAGAGCCCTTGAGAGCATCTCCGGACTTGCTTTTTCGCAACTCTCAGACCGGCCATGTGCTTATCGTTGAGATTAAGCTATCCAGGCAGTCTATCCCATCGAATCTATGGCCAAACATCTGGGCTCAGTTGTGGTGTTACTCCCAAATCCCCATAGTTATGCAGGCACCGTCAGTGACCGTCACCGGTGAGGTATGGGCTGAGGGCTCGCTCAAGCCATATCGCCGCTCGCCTTCGATACCTGCGATCTACCTGCGCGCGATGGCTCGCCGCGACCCGCGCGATGCGGCATACGATCGGTTTTTTCGCGAGCTGTTTGAAATCTACCGTGGTGGTTAGTTTCTAGTGCAGGGCTTACTCGATTGACCGCTTGTGGCCGTAGTGAGCCATTCGCCTCCAGGTCAAGATCAGCCCCGTGAAAGCAACTTCAGGCCATCTGGACGCAACTCGCCCTTTGGCGAGACGTGCCGGTACAACGTCTGTCGAGTGACGCCGAGTTCCTCACACAGACCGCCAACCACGGTTTCCGGCTGCCCCATCGCCGCCATGGCCAATCGCAGTTTCGCTGCGGTCATCTTGAACGGCCGCCCGCCGTTCCTGCCGCGTGCTCGTGCCGATGCCAATCCTGCCATCGTGCGCTCGGAAATCAACTCCCGCTCGAACTCGGCCAGCGCAGCAAAAATACCGAACACAAGCTTGCCCGCGGCAGTCGTCGTGTCGACCGCAGCACCGTGACCGGTCAGGACTTTCAATCCCACGCTACGCGCAGTCAGGTCATGCACGGTGTTGATCAGATGGCGGAGATCGCGGCCGAGCCGATCGAGCTTCCACACGAGCAGCGTATCGCCTTCACGGAGCGCCTTCAGGCAAGCAGCCAACCCCGGTCGATCATCGCGTCGGCCTGAAGCCAGATCCTCGTAGAGATGTGAAGGACTCACCCCGGCGCCGATCAGTGCATCGCGCTGCAGATCGGTGGATTGGGATCCGTCCGCTTTCGACACCCGCATATAGCCGATCAACATCTCTTCACCTGTCACATATACGTTCGATTATGTGACAGTTTGAGTCGGAAAGCTCTGGCCGTCAAAAATTGTCACTTAACCCGTTATTTAATTTAAGACATGCAAAGGATTCATCAAGCTCATAATGTGACAAAAATTCCGGGGAATCCGCTCGTTGGCAAACATGGTATTAAGTCTGCGTCGAAACCTGTGATCCCTACCCACAAGATCCTCTGACTTGCAGTTAATGCTGGTTGGCGACGATGGAATGCAGGTCGGTGTGGATCAATGCAGGTTCATTCGCAGCTAACGCTGGTTTGCCGGGCCGGACAGTCGCAGTTAATCCTGGTCGAAAACGGCGCTGATTGCAGGTCGGAACGTTTTCGTTTGCAGGTCGTTACACCTATTGGGTAAAGAATCTAATGATTGATTTCTGGCTATGGGTCGGCCTGCTGTTGCTGGTTGCCCTCAGTTTCGTGCTAATCCCTGTGTTGTTTGTACGTCGTGCCCAAAGCGAAGAAGATCGCACCGCTTTTTACGTGGCGCTGTATCAGGAACGCCTGGCGGAGCTACAGCTTCAGCAAGGGGACGGAGTGATGTCTCCTGCGCAAAAAAACAGTGCCCGCTCTGAGGCGGACCGCGAATTGCTGGCGGACACCGAAGGAGCTGGCCTCGAACGTTTTTCGACTACAGGCAAGCCGCTACCAGTATTCGTGGCTTTCTTGATACCGGCGCTGGGGCTCGCGCTGTACCTGCATTTTGGCGCCAGCGACAAAGTCGAGCTGGTTCGTGAGTTCGCCCAGCCTCCCGGTTCACTCGCGCAAATGAACGACCGTCTGGAACGCGCGGTTAACGCCCAACCGGAGTCAGCTGAGAACGCTTATAACCTGGCCCAAAACTACATGGCTCAAGGGAGGCCCGACGATGCCGCTAGAATGTTCGAACGAACGGTGTCACTGGCCGGTCGCCGACCGGAGTTATTAGGCGAGTGGGCTAAAGCATTGTATTTCTCTAACAACAAAATGTGGTCTCCGCCAATCAAGGCGCTGACAGATGAAGCTTTAAATGGAAATCCGGGTGAGCTCCAGAGCTTGAGTCTCATAGGTCTGGCTGCGTTTGAAGAGCATCGTTACCAAGATGCTTTAAAATATTGGCATCACGCATTAGCAGAGATGGGTTCCGACCATCCGTCACACGCTGCTTTAGTACAGGCCATTGGAAAGGCAAGAAACGGTCTTTCAGCGGATGAAAAAAACAACAATTTGACGATTAACCATGTTGCTGGCTTGCCACCAACACCGCTCAAGGTACGGGTGGACATTTCCCCGGAAATTTTCGAAAAGGTCGCTTTGGATGACAGTGTGTTCGTTTTCGTACAGACGCTATCGGGCTCCAAGGTACCTCTCGCTACCATACGACTTAAGGTCTCAAGTCTGCCGGCCGAGGTGGAGTTTTCAGGCGCTGATGCAATAGTTACCAGCAACACCTTATCGCAGACAGCCGCGATTCAAGTGACTGCTAGGGTCTCTAGGGGAGGGAAGAGTAGGTCGGGGGAATGGTTGGGCCGAAGCTCGACGACATTAAATTCGAAGAGCGCTAGGCTGAAGCTTACGATCAACCTTCCGGATATCTGATCGACTGCACCGCAAAGTGCTGTTGCCAGGTACTGTAAAATAGAAGAGTGAGCACTTGATTTGCTGGTGCTTTCAAACAACGGTGTTGTTTTTTTAACAGCCGAACTGGAAAGGGAGGCTGAGCTGCTCAGTGATCACTTTATCCGTTGGCTGATTTACGCCGGCATGTTCGCTACAGGCACTGAACGACAACGCAGATGGTATGGTCTGTGCGTTCTGACTCGTCAAGGATCGGCCAATGGATCGTTTGTCTAATTTGCTCTCGCGGTTCGGCGTGCGGGCCAATCTGTTCTATGACGGCGACCTATGCGGCTCTGCATCTTACGATGGCGCCGAGCGGCGAGGTTATATCCATCTGCTTCAGGCCGGCAGCGTGACGTTGCTTGGTCCCGATCGCAAGGATTTGCAGCTCACTCGCCCTAGCTTGATTTTTATGCCACGCCCCGCCAAGCATCAATTGTTTGCGGGTGAGTCCGATGGCGCAAAGTTGTTGTGTGCTTCCATGGAGTTTGAGGGCGGAATTGATAATCCTTTGTCGGCTTCATTACCGGACTGTTTGGTGCTCGCACTCGATGATCTGCCCATGCTGGCAGACACGTTGGAGTGGATGTTTGCCGAGGCGGCAAATGTGCATTGTGGAAGGGAAGCCGCGCTTGAGCGCTTATTTGAGCTCCTAATCATTCTGTTGCTCCGTTACCTGCTCGATCATCACCAGTTGCGCACCGGAATGATGGCTGGACTGGCCGACATGCGGCTTGCCCGATCGCTTTTACAGATGCACAACTCCCCGGAACATGCCTGGTCAATAGCAGAGCTGGCCAGTGAGTCAAATATGTCACGCGCTGCGTATGCCGTGCATTTCAAGAGTGTCATCGGACAGACGCCTGCTGATTATTTGTTGAGTTGGCGAGTTAGCCTGGCTCAGAAGCTGATGCGAGAAGGGCGCTCGATTACGCTGATTGCAGCTCAAGTCGGCTACGAAAGTCCTTCGGCGCTGTCTCGCGCATTTAGACGCAAGACGGGGTTGAGCCCTCGTGACTGGTTGAAAGATCTGGCGGGGGAAAATGATGGCAAAAAGGCCTAAGGCATTACTGCCTTAAGCCATTGAAAAAATTATGCATTAATTTTACGTTTTTCCAGTTCAACCAGCGAATGGCCTGCCACAAATATCGAAACAGCAAGCAACCCTAAGTCTTTAAGCAGAAACTGACCTGGCGCAACGGAAATCGCCGGAAACCCTAAACTAGGCTCAATGACGCCCGGAGTGGAAAACATAAAGCTAAGGGTTGTGAAGAACAGGCCTGCAGACAGAGCGCCTCCTACCACGGATAGTTTGGGCGACAGCATGCGGCCTGCGATCAGAGTGCCGATCGAAATCTCTAGTATGCCGAGCAGGCTGGAGAACATGTCGACCGAAAAAATGCTATACACCCATCCCAAAAGCGGGCTGTTGCTCACCAGTGGAACCAGGCCCTCGGCCTCGTAGTGGGTAAATTTCATGCCGCCGAACCAGAAGTAAATAATAGCGAGAGCCAAGTACGCGCCATAGATACCTAGCCCCATAGTTTTGGTTCCAAGCGTTAAGTGGGCCTGTACGCTGGACTTCGAGTTTTCAATGCCTATGGTTTTCATGTCTGAGCTTCCAGTAGTGAGTGAGAGTGTGTTGGCTGCCGAACGCCGTATGCGTTGGCGATGAGATGATTATGGCTGGCATCTCTAATCAAGAGGCATCAGAAAGTATTGATTTCAGTGCAGATCGTCTTGGGCGGTGCAATTCGCGATGAAGGGATCGCCGTGGAGAGCGATGAGTGCACTATTTCGATAAAGGAGTCGTTTTACATAGGTCGATGAAGCGCGTTGCGGCATCGCCTACTGTCATTTCTCAAATCTGACTATGGGGCTTGGGGCGAAGGGCGGCACTGACTAGGCTTAGAACAGCTACCAACTAGCCGCGCGGCCGCGATGCACAAAGAATGGTAACTGAGCCGTGAGTGCGGTGGGCGCCCGCATTTATTTCCAAACCCTACAGATACATCGATCTTCGACTTCAACCGGGCAGATAGCTGTTGCAGCAAGCCTATCAATCGACTTTGACGTGTTAAAGAGGATAGGTTTTCCAGGGTTGGGGAACAGCATGCCCTGCAGAACGACACACGTCACTTTTGTTAAATTAATAAGCTAGCTACCTATTGGGCATAACCTTGCAATTTGCTTCAATTTACGCACATGCACTTGCGACCTCAAAATGCAACGTAAGCCCCGAATATCTCCATTATTGTCGCCGCCAGCCTTAGTTACAGCTGCTATGATGAATGAGATCGAAAACTGAAATCCCCCACTAGAATTGTTGACTGGAGTCAAAATGAATAAAAAGCGGCCGGTTAATCTTGATATTCGAACCATTCAGCTTCCTCTCACGGCGCTTACATCGATTCTGCACCGGATTTCAGGAATTATGCTCTTTATTTTTCTGGGACTGATACTGTATATGCTGAGCAAATCGTTGGAGTCAGAAAAGGGTTTTAATGAAGTCAAGGAGATTTTTTCTTCACCTTTCGGCAAAGTTAGTTTCTGGTTGGTATACTCTTCATTTATTTATCATCTCGTAGCCGGAATTCGACACCTAGTTATGGATGTGGGTGTTGGTCATACTTTGAAAGGCAGCAATCGCGCCTCTACTATTGTTTTAGTAGTGTCGGGTGTTTTAATGGTTGCTGGCGCCGTATGGATTTGGTAGCTGTGGAGTCGTAATGCGTATTTACAAGGACTAAAAGCGTCCTTTAAAGCTAACTTACGAAAGTATTTATAATCGACGGTTCACGCTTAAACGGTTGAATCCTTTCGGGCTTCCGAATAGCTGTTAGCTGAAAGCTATCATGAGCTAAGTTTTCTGTGCATCATCAAATGTGTTAATGGGAGCGCCATAGTACTAGGTACAAATATGGCTCTAGGACAATGTTAGATGTTTTGGATTTTGAGGCGGATCGCTCTTATCGAAGATCGTCTAATTCGCTCTGAAGCGCAGGTTTTTTGAAACTATCACCTGGTTGGCACACTGTGCGAATCAACATCAGATATGAGAAAGCCAATCAGGTGAACACTACCCTCGAGGGCTCATCTGTCCAGTTAAAGCCTCGAGTCTTTCTGGGTGCGCAAAAGACAAGAAGGTTATATGGGAAAATTATGAGGCCTGGATACCATGCGTCATGGGCGTGCCGATGCTGTGAGTGACAGAGCGAGAAGCAAGTGAAAGTCCCTGAAGTAGGGGCGGGATGCGCCCGAGTGGCATTTTTTGTCTTAAGGTAGATCGCGTAGCTGTTCTTCAGAATAATCTTCAGAGCGTTGACGACAGCCATCGCTGTGCATTCCTCAAGAATAGAATGTGTCGGAAGGGTGGCGTCATTGGTGTTAGTCATCGCTTAGGATTTCTCAATCTGGCTTACACGGGCGCCTGTACCGATATCCCCGCGGATGGCGACGTATCGATGTTGAATTCCTCGCCAGACGAAGTGCAATGAGCTGCGGCTATAGGCTTGCGCAGCCTTAGATAGCCGGCCGTCGCAGGCGCGCCGGTTGGCCGGGATCTTCTTCTGCCCGTCAGGTGTCCGGTCGGAACTCCAGCACGAACGCTACGACCTTTTCGGCGGACATTTCGCACGGCTTCAACAATGTCCTATCTGATGTAACGCGGAAGAGGTTGAAGCTGACAATGTCAGTCCCGTCCAACTCCCTGGCGAACAGACTGTTGCGACGTCCGTCCCCAGATCGCCGGACGATCAAGCTGAAACGCCGGCCTTCATAAGTCCCTTCTCTGTATCCCTCCGCAAGCTTCGCGAAAGCGGCATCGAACTCGGAATGCTCCATGTCATCCATCCTTATTGATAGAACAGAGGCGCGGCGGGTGCGAGACCGCCAGTGCCGGGTCGCGCTAAGGTGCCGGGCAGATTCCTGCAGCCGACGAGGCCCGGGGTGGGCAGGATAATTGAGATGTCGGCGCCCGCATGGCTATCAGCGAAGTCGTCCGTCCAGTCTGCTAGGCAACGTCCACGCCTTTCCAGAAAGCGATGTAATCCCGGATACCCTCGGCATCCGGAGTGGGGGCGGGATAGGTCCAAGCGGCGTTCACGTTGAGCGCGTCACCCGCGCGAACATGAAAGAAGCGCGCGGCGCCTTTGATCGGACAGACAGATGTGTGCGGGCTCATCTCAAGCAGGCTCAGGTCGACTCCTGACGGTGGGAAGTAGTGATTTCCCTCGACGATGACTGTTTCGTCGCTTGTGGCGATAGTAGTGTCTTTCCAGATGGCTGAGACCAACGGACTCTCCTTTTGTATTCATCAACCGGCGAAGGCTCGCGGGCTGGCTGCCCCAAGCCGCACCTCCTCAGGTGGCAGGCGGGTTGCGCCCGAGAAGTTTGTCGAGCTCGCCTCTGACATCGAGCGCGAATAGCTCATCGGAGCCACCGATAAGGGTGCCATTGATGAAGATCTGCGGCACGGAGCTTCGCCCCGACGCTTCCGCCATGGCCTGCCGGTGAGCCGGATCCGCCTCAATATCGAGCTCCTTCCATCGCACGCCCTTTTCCTTGAGGAGCGCCTTCGCTCGGCGGCAGAACGGGCACCAATTCGTGGTGTACAGCAATACATCAGTTGTCATATTGCATCTCCGGCAGTTGCACGCGGATCGCTGTCATGGCGTTGATCTCCAATTCGCGGCGTTCAAAGATGGCGACTGCACCTTGGCCGACATCGGAGCAGATGCTGACGATTGGCCGCTATCCAGGCGACATGGCCCAAAGTGCTTTCACCGCCAGGCAGAGGCCGCACGCGCCTCCTGTAGCGCCGAGCCGATGCTCTAAGGTAACCGAGCCTCGATTGGGACGGAAGCGGTCCCGCTCGAATCGCCCATCATGCTGGTCGAGCATATCAGGACGACGGATAGTGCAGGAACTTTCAAATTGAGCTTGATGTCGAGCCAGGTATCGCGAGCGAAGGCGTTCTAGAGGCCGGGGGGTACGAAGACTGTGTTCGGCAAAACGGTTCACGTTGATCGCCAAAGCTTCCCAGGGCGCACGTCTACGATCGGCGCGACGTGAGATAGCTCGCGCCGCTAGCCCCCGTAGCGCTCCGTCTTGATGATGGAGGCGTCCAAGCCCGCCAGCAGCGCGCTATCGGTTGCGATGTTGACGAATCCGTTAGACCCGCAGACGAACACTTGCGTCGGCTTTCCCTGAAGCCTGGTTAGAATTTCTTGGACCATCATGCCGTCGATCCGTCGCGCAAAGTCCGATGCGCGAACCGGTTTCTCGCGCGTAATCGCGAGCGCCAGGACGAACGCCGGATCGCTGATTTCGATGCAATGAAGTTCTTCTGAGAAGAGAACGTCCTCGGCGGTTCGTGCGGACAGGAGCAACGCTGTCGGAACGGCTTGGGCCAATGCGCGGCGCTGCCGGATCATTGCCATCAACGGCACGAGGCCGGAGCCTCCCCCGATCAACAGAACCGGATCTATGGCAGGCTCAGGCCAAAGGAAATGGCCACCGAGCGGACCGCGAACTTCGATTTCGTCACCAATCGCCGCGATGTCGTGAAAAAACGGCGAAACTTCGGCATCCGGCATGCGCTCGATAGCTATCTCGACGATCGGGGTCGAAACTGCCGATGACGCGATCGAGTAGCTGCGCATTGCACTGTAGCCGTCGGGCGCGGTCAGCCGGATATCGACGTGCTGACCTGCGGTGTGCGCGAACGGCTTGCTCAACCGAAGGAAGAAGCTCTTGATACTCGGTGTTTGCTGGATGATGTCGTCGATCACGCATGATTGCCACGAACGGACTTGCGCTTCGTTTTCAGTCATGGGTGTATCGTTGTTCGCGCCACGGATCGCCGTAGATGTGATAGCCGTGCAGCTCCCAAAAGCCGGCCTCGTCACGCGTCGTGAATTGCAGCGCATTCACCCATTTGGCGGATTTCCAGAAGTAAAGGTGCGGCACTAGAAGACGCGCCGGCCCCCCATGATCGCGGGAAAGTGGCTTGCCCGCATAACTGAGGGCGACCATCGCTTTCCCGGAAAGCAGATCCGTCAGAGGGACGTTTGTCGAATAATTATCGTAGCAGTGCGCCAAGACGAAATCGGTAGGCCGATCAAGCTCTGCATCTGCAAGGATGTCTTCAATGAGTACACCCTCCCAAACGGTATCCAGTTTGGACCAAGAGGTGACGCAGTGAATATCCTTTGTCACCTGGGTCTTTGGTAGAGTGTTGAATTCGCCCCAATTCCACGTTTTGACGGGCTTCGGACCAATTTTGACTGTGAATTTCCAGTCGGAGGGCTCTACCCTCGGCGTAGGGCCGGCCGACAGAACAGGGAAATCCTCCACCAGATGCTGACCTGGCGGAATCCGATCGGACTGGTCGCCTGAACCGCGACCGGTGAAACCTCTGGTGACCATAGTGACCCCTCTTGCTCGATACGGCAGACCGAAGCCGGCCTTCATTTCAGTACTCTGCGTAAAGCATTTGCCCGCACATCCGCCGAATAAGCCAATCGACTAAAAATCAGATACAGATGCTCTATCATCGTAAAAAATCGCGTATCGAACATAGCGTCAGGCCAGCATGATTCCCAATACCCAATGGCTATAGGGTAGATAACCCCAAGGCTGCGTACGCTGATCTGCGGTATGCGGAGCGGAAGTTGCAGGTTCGCTCTCAAACGGATGGGCAGCGTGCAAAGCTCAAGGCTCACCAGCGCATGGTTGCCCAGTTCGCGCTCGCCGGCAGCTTGAGTATATTAAGGACGAAATGTCGATCTGATCTATTCTGGCTTCAGGAAATAGGGAAAATAAGGTCGGACGTTCGCGCACCGTCGCGACGCGCGATCATCCACTAAGCTTCTGTATCGGGGTTGGAGGATCAGATGAACGAGATCGAACGACAAGCGCCTGAGCTGCGGGTGCAAAAATGGATTGGCAAAGATGGGGAAAGTATCGCGCCGTTCAAACTGTCAGATATCGGGCCCGGCCCGAAAATCTTGTTTGCCTTCCAGCATTGGTGCCAAGGTTGCCATTTGCATGGGTTTCCGACGCTACAAAAGTTGCATGCAGCGTTGAGCTCAAAAGACGTGGGGTTCGCAGTGATCCAGACCGTCTTCGAAGGAACGCATGAGAATACCTTCGAGAAGTTGCGCGTGAACCAGCTCAAGTATGAGCTTCCTATCGTTTTCGGTCACGACGAGCAACCGACCGGCTCGCCGTTTCCAACCTTCATGGAAGACTACCGCACACGAGGAACTCCGTGGTTTACGGTTATCGACGCTGGCGGTAGCATTGTTTTCTCGGACTTCCATCTCGACGCGGAGCGACTAGTGAAGCAACTTGAGCAAGGTTAATCGTTGGAAGGTGGGCAATCATCCTGATTGCCACCCATCCCCTGATGCCCACTACAGGCGTTGCGCGCTGTAACTCTGTTGATCAGCGTGCGAAAACCCGGATCCGGATAGGAGGAGCGTCAACGATTGAATCAATCCGTTGGGAGAGGGCGGCTCCGCTCCGTCAGCTCGGCAATAGATAACCCATTCTCGCCGAGCAACTCTCTGATCCGATCGACGATATGAGCCCCTAGCGCCGCTGTCTTGGTCCCCCCCACAGATTCCCAAGATGCGAGTTCACACGCCGATACCTCGTGGTCAGCGCCGAAGTGCTTCTGTCGGTATGTCACCGCCGCCCTTCAATGATAAAGGCGCGGTAACGGGAACCGGCAAAGCGTTGAGCAGCGATGGTTTGGTAGGCGGGACTGTCATACCAGTCGCGAGCGGCCTGCATCGTCGGGAAACGCAAGATTACGGCCCCTTCGATGGGCGGCCCCTCCAAATGCTGGATCGCGCCATAAGCGGCGAGAAAGGTAACGTCGTGACCATCGAACGATGGTCCGACGCCTGCAGAATAGGTTGCGAGTGCATGTGGGTCGCTGGTTTCTTCCCGCGTAAAGACGACGAACGCTTCCATCATTAGGCCTCTCAAAGGTTGGATCTGTTGGCCATTACCACCGGTGATGGCCTCACAGTCGTCAGGCTGGCAACTGGAACCCGATTTTCATGAGTGCCTCGACGCACGCATCCTGATCCTGCTGATAGTTGCCTCCGGAGATGCCTATGCCGCCGATCAACTTCCCATCCTCCAGAATCGGATAACCGCCGCCGACAGCGACCATCCGAGGGCGATAGGCTAGCGGCGCCACTTTTGGATCGTTGGTCACATAGTCGTTCCAGACATGGGTCGGGAACCCAAACGAGGCGGAACTCCAGGCCTTGTCGATGGCAACATCGACGGTAAGGAACGGCGCATCGTCGGTGCGCTCGAACGCGCGCAGGTTACCGGTGGCGTCGACGACGGCGACGGCAGCCGGGATGCCGATGGCACGGGCCGCAGCGAGCGCCGCGTCGATGAGGGCGACTGCGGTTTCGCGGTTGATCGAGGCGGTGGCAATAGATTTGGTCATGGGATTCTCATCGCTGGGGCATAACCCGTTCGGCTTTTTGAGGTTGGACAAGATGTTTGGCGATCGCGGTCGTTAGAAGCCTTCGAGGACGATCTTGCCTTTAGCCGCGCCACTTTCGATCAGTGCATGCACCGTCTTCAGATTGGCGGCATTGATCGGCGACAGTCGCCGGGTCAGCGTCGTGCGGATTTTGCCGTCGTCAACCAGCGCTGCCATCGCATCCAGAATCTCGCCCTGCTCATTCATGTCGGGCGTGCCGTAGATCGACCGCGTGAACATCAGCTCGTGGTGGATCGACACCGCCTTGCGCTTGAAAACCATGATATCGAATGCCTTGGGATCGTCGATCAGTCCGAACCGTCCTTGTGGGGCGATCAGTTCGGCGATGTCGGCGACATGTTGCTCGGTATGTGTGGTCGAAAAGACGAAAGCGGGAGCACCGATGCCGAGTTCGGCGATCTGTGGCGCGAGCGGACGAGAATGGTCGATGACGTGGTGAGCTCCAAGCCCTCTTACCCACTCTTGGGTTTCCGGTCGAGAGGCTGTGGCGATGACGGTGAGGTCCGTGCGCTGTCGCGCGATCTGGACGGCGATCGACCCAACCCCGCCCGCGCCACCGATGATGAGGATCGCCTCCGCCGCACCGGGTACGGGCTTCGCCACGTCCAGGCGGTCGAACATCGCCTCCCAGGCCGTCAACGTCGTCAGCGGCAGCGCCGCCGCTTCCGCCCAGGAGAGCGACGCAGGTTTGTGACCGACAATCCGGGCGTCGACGAGATGGAACTCCGCATTGGTACCGGGCCGTGTGATCGATCCGGCATAATAGACCTCGTCGCCTAACTCGAACTGCGTGACGTCGGGGCCGACCTCGCGCACAATCCCGGCGGCATCCCATCCCAGCACCTTCCAATCGCCATCTGCCGGCGGCGTGCTGTTGCGGACCTTGTAGTCGACCGGGTTGACCGAGACGGCCTTCACCTCAACCAGGATATCGTATCCTGCAGCGACAGGCCGAGGCAGATTGATGTCGACCAGCGCGGCATCCGCGGCGATGGGTCCCGGAACCTTGTAACCAATGGCTTTCATAAATGTCTCCAGCTTGCTTGATCGGATGACGCGAATGCTCGTTAGTCAACTTCTTCTACATTGAGGTCCCGACTCTTGAACTGGGTCGCGGTAGCAGATTTCATCGAACACGTCGATCAACAGGCCCTTATGCTCGGTCGCCGGATCGGTGATCGCGTAGAGGGTGGAGGCGTTATCGCCATCATCACCGCTTCCGAGGCGAAACGCCGCGTCGACGCAGATGCCGCACGGACCGATGGTTGATCCTGGCTCGAGATCGACGAGATTGCTGTCCTTGACGCGCTATTCGCGGTCTTAGCCCTTGGCGATGAAGGACTGAACTGCTTGTAGAGCGTCGGTCAGCTGCTATGTCATGGACGCACCTTCATCTTGAGTTGGATTGGACAAGCTTCCGTATAAGGCCCGCTGTAACCGTCAGATGACGGCGAAGAAAACGATGGGCAGTATTCACAGCCACTTAGCCTTCTTGAAGCGCACAAATAGGAAAACGCACGATATCGCTATCACTCCGAGCACGACAAAGTATCCGTAGGCCGTGTCCAGCTCCGGCATGTGCTTAAAGTTCATGCCGTATATTCCAGCGATCGCCGTCGGGACTGCCAGTATTGCCGCCCAAGCCGCCAGCTGGCGGGTGATCACCCCCGTCCTTTGCGCTTCAAGAAGGCTGCTGGCCTCAAAGACCGTGGACAGGACAAGCAGGAGGCCGTCGACCATGGACTGCACGCGGTGGACATGGTCCGCGACGTCGTGGAAATATGGTGTCATTTCGGCGCTGATGCAGGGAAAGTGGCCGCGAACGAGCTTTCGCACCAGCTCGGCCATAGCCCCGAGCGTGCGCTGGAACCGCGTGAGTTCGGACCTTAGTTCGAAGATTCGCGCCACCTCTTCTGGCCCGAGGAAATCGTGCAGCGACCGTCGCTCCATCGCCAGGACGTCGTCCTCGATCATTTCGAAGATGGGCAGATACTGGTCGACCACGCGATGCAAGATCGCGTGCAGCACATAGTCGACACCCTTGCCGAACTGCGTCGGCGATGCCTCGAGTTGCTCCCGAAGTTTGCCCAGCGCTCCGGCATTGCCGTGCCGCACGGTGATAAGGTGATTGTGACCGGTGAAGATCGCCATCTTGCCGTAGCTGATCCGGTCGCCGACCAGCTCGGCGGTCTGCGCGACGACGTACAACTCATCGTTGTAGACCTCGAGCTTGGGCGGGCACAGCGGGTGCATCGCGTTGTCGATCGCCAACGGATGAAGATTATATGTCCTTTGGATCGCGAGTAGTTCCTCGGGGGTGGGTTCGCTAAGCGCGATCCAGCAGAAGCCCGAGCGACTCTCGCCCAACTTGACGTGCTCATCGAGCGCGATTTCGCGAACTCGCTTGCCTTCGTTGTAATAATAGGCGGCGATGATGCTCATGCTGGCCTCGCGGGAATGTGGAGGCCACGCTGGACGGCCGGTCGAGCCAGCCCGCGTCCAAGCCATGCGCGGACGTTCGAAAAGCTGCTGAGGCCAAGGATGTCACCCGCAGCGTAGAATTCCACCAGCGCATTCACCCAGCCGAGCGTCGCGATGTCCGCGATCGAATAGTCGTCGACGATCCAGTCGCGGCCTTCCAGCCGGCGATCCAGAATCCCCAGCAGACGCGTGGATTCGTCGATAAAGCGCTGTTGCGGCCGCTTGTCCTCATAGTCCTTGCCGCCAAATCGCAGGAAGAAGCCGAGCTGACCGAACATCGGCCCGATGGCCGACATCTGAAAGAACACCCACGCTAGGGTCTCGTAACGCTGGCCTGGTTCGGTGGAGATGAACTGACCCGTCTTGTCGGCCAGATAGAGGAGGATCGCACCGGATTCCCATAAGGCGATGGGTCTACCGTCAGGGCCAGCCGGATCGATGATCGCCGGTATGCGTCCGTTCGGGTTCAGCGACACGAACGCCGGATCCTTCGACTCGTTGTTCGAGATGTCGATCAGGTGGGGCTCGTACGCCAGGCCAGTCTCCTCAAGCATGATCGAGACCTTGACGCCATTGGGCGTAGGGGCTGCGTAGAGTTGCAGGCGATCGGGATGAGATGCCGGCCAGCGCTGCGTGATCGGAAAGGACGAGAGGTCTGGCATAAATCTGCGATCCTGGTGTTGCGATGGCGACTGACTGGAACGAGCCGTCACTCTGAAGTAGGGTTCGATGACCGCGTCGCTGAACGACGCGGTCACGAAGATTGCGGACCGGATCGGCGCAGTGGCAACGGCAGTGAAGCCTATTCCGCCGCGGTCCCGGCCGCTGGCTGTACGTCGTCAACCTTTTGGCGCTTCGGAAGCACCCAGCCGGGACGGACGAAGTGGCAGGTGTAGCCGCCCGGGCGCTTCTCCAGATAATCCTGGTGATCGGGCTCGGCCTCCCAGAACTCGCCGACCGGCTGGACCTCGGTCACCACTTTGCCATCCCACAGCCCCGAGGCATCCACATCGGCGATCGTATCCTCGGCGACGCGCTTCTGCTCCTCGTCGACATAATAGATGCCCGACCGGTAGGAGAGCCCACGATCATTGCCCTGGCGGTTCAGCGTCGTCGGATCGTGGATCTGGAAGAAGAATTCCAGGATGTTCCGGTAGCTCGTCACTGTCGGGTCGAAGACAATCTCGATCCCCTCGGCATGCGTGCCGTGATTACGATACGTGGCGTTCGGAATATCGCCGCCCGTGTAACCCACACGGGTCGAGATGATGCCGGGCCGCTTGCGGATCAGATCCTGCATGCCCCAGAAACATCCTCCTGCGAGAACAGCGCGCTGATGCATGTTAAGCCTCCTCTACTTGATCGAGATATTCACCGTATCCCTCGGACTCCATCTCGTCGCGCGGGATGAAGCGAAGGGACGCTGAGTTGATGCAGTACCGCAGACCGCCGCGGTCGGAAGGACCATCGGGGAACACATGGCCGAGATGACTGTCTGCGTGTACTGACCTGACCTCCGTCCGGACCATGCCGTGTGCGCTGTCCCGCACCTCGTTCACGTTTGCCGAAACGATCGGCTTGGTGAAGCTGGGCCAGCCAGTACCCGAATCGAACTTGTCCGTCGAAGCGAACAGTGGCTCTCCCGACACTATGTCGACGTAGATGCCAGGCTCCTTGTTGTCGTTGTACTCGCCCGTGAAGGGCCTTTCGGTGCCCGCCTCCTGGGTAATTCGGTGTTGCTCGGGAGTCAGGTGGTCGATTGCTGTCTGTGACTTTTCAAACTTCATTACAGTCTCCAATACTTATCTAGAGGGCCAGGCACGCTACCGCTAATTTTTTATGTCTCCTGATTTGCTCCTACAATGGTAGTGGGATGGCAAACGAGGTTTTACTAAGTGTTGGAAAATTAGAGATTTAAATTTCGCGTCTATTAGTTCTAGCGCAACTGAGTGGTTAAGCAAGTACGTAATCAGTAAATATTAAAAAAATAACACAAAAGCACGATTATATAATACAGTGTCAGTGTTTTATGATAATCAACAACGCCTGTTTAGATGCTGGTAGATGCGAATTTTTTGGCGTACAGTCAAAATTTTCTGATGGTTGCTTAGTGTGTTGGCGCTGATGGAAAATTGACCCACCCTGCCGATTGAAATTTGACCCAGGGCGGATTGCTGATTTTGTTACCAGCAACTGTGGATAAGTCTACCAGCGCAGCTGCTGTTGCCCCCACTCCTTCGCTAGCCCAGTTCAGTTGTTTAAGACCTGCCACACGCAGCCATGTAGCAGGCCGTCGTCGCCATGAAATCAGAACGGCTCATCGTCCTCCGGTTCCTGGCCGCCCTTACGCTTTCGCTCCCGTGATTTGATCTTGGCCTGGGCCGCCAAGCTACTGTGTTGCAGGCGATAGGACTCGTTACCGGTTTCGACGATGTGGCAGTGGTGGGTCAGCCGATCCAGCAGGGCGGTGGTCATCTTGGCGTCGCCGAACACGCTCGACCATTCGGCGAAGCTCAGGTTGGTGGTGATCACCACGCTGGTGTGTTCGTACAGCTTGGATAGCAGGTGAAACAGCAACGCACCGCCGGCCTGGCTGAAGGGCAGATAACCCAGTTCGTCGAGGATGACCAGATCCATGCGCAGCAGAGCTTGGGCGATCCGCCCGGCTTTGCCGTCGTGCTTTTCGCGCTCCAGCAGATTGACCAGATCGACCGTGGAGTAGAAGCGCACGCGCTTGCCGTGCCGGGTGATGCCGGACACGGCCAGCGCAGTGGCCAGGTGGGTTTTACCGGTGCCAGGCCCACCGATCAGCACCACGTTCTGCGCGGTGTCGGTAAAGGCCAGACTGGCCAGTTCGCTGATCAAACGAGCGTCTGCGCTGGAGGCGCTGAAGTCGAAGCCGGCCAGGTCGCGGTGCATCGGCAGCTTGGCCATGTTCATCTGGTGGCTCACCGAGCGCATGGCGCGATCTGTGTGCTCTTGTTCCAGCAGGTGTTCGAGCAGCCACTTGGACGAGGCTGTGTTCGACTCACCCTGCGCAGTCAACTCCGCCCAGGCCGTGGCCATGCCGTGCAGGCGCAGCTCCTTGAGTTCCGCCATCAAATCACGCATGACCGATCTCCTCGGTCTGGCCACGCAGGCGGTCGTAGCGCGCCGTGTTAGCGACGGGGGCTTCCTTGAGCGACAAGTGGGTTTCGACGCTGGGTGGTGGTTCGGTCGCGGCCAGGCGCGCCACGACATTGAGGATGTGTTCGGCGCTCAGGCTGCCGCTTTCCAGTACCAGCTCAACAGCCACCAGCACCGCATCGAGCCCGGCGACCGGTACGGCAGCCAGAACTTGCGCCATGATCCGGTCACCGCCGGCATGACGCCCCAGACCGTGCTTAAGCTGACGCAGCGGCGCCGGCAGATCAGCAAAGGGCGCGCCGTTGCGCAGCGCACCGGGCTTGCGTTCGATCAGCGGGAGGTAGTGCTGCCAGTCATAGCTGACCTGGTCGCGATCCAGCAAGCGGACATGGCTGGCGATCAGCGCGTCGTCAGCCACCACCTCGATTCGCGTCGGATACAAACGGCTGCTGACCCACTTACCCGCATACTGGGGATGTAAGCCGGAACCCCAGAAATTTCCGTCACCCTAGTTGGGTGGGCTCAACACTCGTGTCACCAGCTACCTTCTGGAGAATCGAGCTCGGCCATCCCTCCCTGGACGGGCATCGCTCGACGATGTTCAACGGCTCCCTCACGGGGCCGTCGTTTTGTGGGGGCTATTCCATCCACAAGTCGTCGAGGTTCTTGAAGTTCCAGAGCGTCGGGTCTTCGGGGCCAGTGATACTGTCCTTGCAACTCGTGGCCGCCAGGTCGATGGTCTGCATCGGGATCGGCTCTCTCGAGCGTAGCGAGAAGAACACGCGAACCTTGGGAGTCAGCAGTGATTCCATTCCCGGCTCAACGACAACGGCCAGACGCTGAGAGGACAGGCGAACCAAGGAGCCGACGGGGTAGATGCCCACGGCCTTGACGAAGGCGTGGAAGATGCGTTTGTCGAAATGGCCCTCCCACTTGGCCATCTGCCGCATCGCCGCGGACGGGTCCCACGGCTTTTTGTAGGCTCGCTCCGACGTCACGGCATCATAGACGTCGCAGATTGCGCCCATGCGGGCCAGGAGTGAAATGGCGTCACCGGCCAAGCGATCCGGGTAGCCGGTTCCGTCGATCTTCTCGTGATGGTGCAGGGCAATGTCCACCACCCCGGGCTCGGCCCCGCCTGCGCGCAGCATCTTTGCGCCCTCCACAGGGTGGCGCTTCATGATGGTGAACTCGGCATCGGTGAGCTTGCCTGGTTTGTTAAGCACTTCCAGCGGCATCGCGGCCTTGCCTAGGTCGTGCATCAGTCCGCCGATGCCAGCCAGGCGCGTTTGCTCCTCGTCTAGATCGAGATGCCGGGCCAGCGATAGCATCAGGGCGCAGACGGCAACCGAGTGCAGGTAGGTGTAATCGTCGTGCGTTTTGATGCGTGCGACGCTGATGAGGGCATGAGGTTGGCGCAGCACCGAGGCAGCGATTTCTCCGACCAGCGGCAACGTCGTGCTTGGGTCGACGGCCTTGCCAAGCCGGGCTTCCTGGAACATGTCCATGACTTGGGACTTGGCCGCAAGACAGAGTTTCCGTGCATAACACATTTCGCTCTCCATTGAGGTTGCGCCGTCACTTTTCTTGCTTAGTGGACTAGACGGCAGAGATTGCTCCTCCGACAATTCTCTGGGCTCTGGGCTCTGGGCTCTGGGCTCTCTGGGCTCTCTGGGCTCTCTGGGCTCTCTGGGCTCTCTGGGCTCTCTGGGCTCTCTGGGTCGGCGTTGGGTTTTGGGGGCTGGGCCCCCCCCCCCCCCCCCCCCCCCCCCCCCCCCCCCCCCATTTTTTTTTTACACCCACAACACGCCATCCCCGATGTGTATAAGAGACAGACCCAGACCTCCCCGACGCCACATTCTCGAATGGCAGAGAGATCCTGAGGCTCGGTCAGCAGGAAGCTGCCGCGCCAGAATGGGTGTCGAACCCAAGAGCCGGCGAGCTTGTGGATGTACATGCCGAGACGAAGCTCGGATACGGGAATGCGTTTTACCAACTTATTTTCCTTTCTGAGTTGGGTGGTTAGGCGTGCGCCGAGGCTGGCACCCAGCGGTAGAGCGGAGGTAAGGTCACGCCAAGATTCTTGGATCAGCCGGAACCGCCGAAATTTCCGTCAGCCGATCAACATGGCTTTGTCTCGCGCTCGGTCGATGCGTTCCTGCATCGCCTGCATGACTTCTTCGTGGGTGTACGACTTGGCGTTGGGGTCGTCGGCCTCTCGGAGAGCTTCCTCGACCTCGCGGGTCATCCGCGCATATTCTTCCGGCCACAGCGCTTGCTCCATGCGCAGCGACGCCTGCCCAAGCAGGTGCAGCAGGCCGAACAGCCGCATGTCATTGGTGGCGACGACGTGCTCTCGAATCCGCTCCTGGATCACCTCGCAGGCCCGATGCGCCTCTGGCGTCGCCGTGCCCTCGTAGCCGGCTGGGAGTTCTGCTTCTTCAGCGATTCGCGCCCAAGCGATAGCCAGCGCCTCGATGGTGGACAGGTTCATTTGCTCATCCACTTGCGCAGCAGACGCTTTTTCAGGGAGGCGCGCTCTTGCGGATTGCGTCCCTTGTGGTTGGCAATGCGATCCGCCGTGGCGGCCTGGCGCTTGATGGGCCAGTAGGAGCGGCCATCCTTACCCATCGACCAGACGTTGCTGACCTGGTTTTCCAGTAGAGGCAGATGGGCGCATAGAGCTTCCGGCGACGCGCTGGCCAGCGCGGTGCGCTCGTGGGTTCGCCAGCGCTGATGCCAGAGTTTCTTGTCCTCGCGCTCGCTACGGCAGGTCGTGTGCCCAACGATGGGCGTTTTGCGGCGGCTGCGGCTCATGATGTGGTTGTCTCCAAGAACATTCAGGACAGGCTTTCTGGGTAGAGCGCCGTCAACCGGGACAGGGTTTCTTGCACTTGTTCCAGCGAGGTCATCAGATGATCAACCTGATCCTGAAGATCCACGGCGAGATCAAATAGCTCAGCCACTCGGCTGCGTGATCCCTCGTTGAACGCGGCCATTGCCAGTTGATGCAGCTTCAACAGGTCGGTGCGCAGTTGCGGAGGTGCGCCGTCTGCGCTGTCATTCAAATCGCCGCGCAGCACGTCCACGGCATCGACTGCACGCAGCAGTGCCGTGGTATCGAAATTCTCGGGAGTCAGTTCGTCCCATTCGTCGTCGGTGATGCGGGCTGCCATCAGGAGAGCTCCGATTAAGCGGTTGCGAGCGTTAGATGCCCGATCGGCTCGGCTGCTGGCCGTACCTTGATTTCGATGTCGTAGCCGAGGCGATTCAGACAATCCATCAGCTTGCGTTCGGATAGATTGGTGAAGTCGCCGCGCATCATGCCCGACACCTTCGGTTGCGGGATGCCCATGCGTTTGGCCGCCGCTTGTTGAGTCAGCCCAAGGGCGCGCATGGCCCTCCTGATCTCGACCACCAGGCCGGTCTTGATCTTGAGCTTTTCAGCGTCAGGCAGTCCAAGGTCGGCAAAGACGTTGCCCGAGCTGCGCTGAACCTCGACGCCTTCAATGATTCGTTTTTGCATTTCGTAGCTCCTGTGCCAATACCTCGGCCACCTTCAGCCGAGCGCGGATGATGTCCATGTCGGCCTTTGGCGTGGCGATTCCGCTCTTGCTCTTCTTCTGGAAGCAGTGCAGGACGAACACCGCTTCCGCAAACTTGACCGTGTATACCGCTCGATAGGTGCCGCCGGCATCGTCTTCGACGACCTCCAGCACGCCGGCACCACCGAACCCCTTGAGCACCTTTGCTGCGTCATCCTGATCGCCTATCTGCGCCAACGAGAGCGCGTAACCGAAACGGTGACGCACGTCGGACGGCAACGCCATCAAATCCTTGTGGCTGCTCGCGATCCATTCGAGCGGTTTTTCTTTGTTTGTCATGACGGAATTTTATACCTGTTCAGGTAATGATGTAAACGCGGCAACCTCAAGGAGGTGTCGTAAAACATTTGTTTTGCGACAGGCTGTCAGCCGCCGCTGTGCTACCTGTGCAACACCCCCTCAAAAATGTACGGAAAACTCTATCGCTATTCACTATTATGCGGAAACCTGTTTTTGATGGTTATCCGCCTATGTTGGTTGGCTACATGCGCGTGTCGTCGGACTCCGACCGCCAGAGCACGGACTTGCAGCGCGACGCGCTGCTCGCCGCCGGCGTCGATCCGCGTCACCTGTTTGAGGATCGTGCCTCTGGCGCGAAGGATGACCGTGCCGGCTTGGCGCGGGCGCTTGAGTTCGTTCGAGCCGGCGATGTGCTGGTGGTGTGGAAACTCGACCGGCTCGGTCGCTCGCTGTCGCACCTGCTCGCCATTGTGACTTCGCTCAAGGACAAGCGGGTGGCGTTCCGCTCGCTGACAGAGAACCTGGACACTACGACGCCCTCGGGCGAATTCCTGTTCCAGGTGTTCGGTGCGCTCGCGCAGTACGAGCGCGCCTTGATTCAGGAGCGCGTCGTCGCGGGCTTGGCCGCCGCACGCAAACGCGGCCGGATCGGCGGCCGGCCGCAGGCGATCACTGGTGAGAAGCTGGACGCCATCGTCGCCGCGCTCGATGGCGGCATGTCTAAGGCGGCGGTGTGCCGCAACTTCAATGTCAAGCGCACTACGTTGATCGAAACATTGACGCGAGCAGGTTGGCGTGGTGCGGGAAGGACGGTCGATGAGCAACAAGAATAAGCTACTCACCGTCTTTTCTGACGCAGAGCAGGAAGCCTTGTACGGCCTACCGGACTTCGACGATGCTCAGCGGCTGGAATACCTGGCGTTGACCGAATCTGAACTGGCGTTCGCCAGCAGCCGGCCTAGCCTGCAGGCCCAAGTCTATTGCGTCTTGCAGATCGGCTACTTCAAGGCCAAGCATGCTTTCTTCCGCTTCGATTGGCATGAGGTCGAGGACGATTGCGCCTTCGTGCTGAGTCGCTATTTCCACGGCGAAGCGTTCGAACGCAAGGCGATCACCAAGCATGAGCACTACAGCCAGAGGGGTCAGATCGCCGAACTGTTCGGCTACCGGTCGTGGGCGGCTAGCTTCCTGCCGCAACTGGCACAGCAGGCTGAACAGATCGTGCGGCGCGACGTAATGCCAGGATTCGTGGCCGCCGAACTGATCGTTTGGCTCAGCGAGCACAAAATCATCCGGCCCGGCCACACCACCTTACAAGAGCTGGTCAGTGAAGCCCTGTCCACCGAACGCAGGCGCTTGGGCGGCTTGCTGGCAGAAGTGTTGGACGAATCGGCCAAAGCTGCGCTGGGCCAGCTCCTGGTGCGTGACGACACCCTGTCTCAACTGGCAGCGCTCAAGCAGGACGCTAAAGATTTCGGCTGGCGTCAGATGGCAGGGGAGCGCGAGAAGCGCGCCACGCTGAAGTCCTTGCACGGGATCGCCAAGGCGCTGCTGCCCAAGCTCGGCATCTCGCAGCAGAACCTGCTGTACTACGCGAGCCTGGCGAACTTCTATACCGTCCATGACCTGCGCCACCTGAAGGCGGAGCAGACCCGGCTCTACCTGCTGTGCTATGCCTGGGTACGTTACCGGCAGCTCACCGACAACCTGGTCGACGCGATGGCCTTCCACATGAAAAAACTTGAGGACGAGAGCCGCACGGGTGCGAAACAGTCCTTTGTCGCCGAACAGCTGCGACGCCATCAGGAAACGCCGCAGGTTGGCCGCCTGCTGTCGCTGTACGTGGACGACAGCGTGGCCGATCCGACGCCGTTCGGCGAGGTGCGCCAACGCGCCTACAAAATCATGTCCAGGGAATTGCTGCAAAACACGGCGCAGCGCATGAGCGTCAAGCCACTGAACAAACTGGCGCTGCACTGGCAGGCGGTGGACGGCCTGGCCGAACGCATTCGACGCCATCTACGGCCGCTGTACGTCGCGCTCGACTTCGCCGGCACGGCCCCCGATAACCCATGGCTCGCGGCGCTGACTTGGGCCAAGAGCGTGTTCGCCAAGCAGCAGCGCCTATCACAACGGCCACTCGACGAATGTCCGGCGGCAACGCTGCCGAAACGCTTGCGTCCGTACCTGCTGATGTTCGATGCCGAAGGCACGCCGACAGGCCTGCATGCCGATCGTTACGAATTCTGGCTTTACCGTCAGGTCAGGAAACGCTTCCAGGCGGGCGAGCTCTACATTGACGACAGCTTGCAGCACCGGCATTTGTCCGACGAGTTGGTTTCGATGGACGAGAAAGCCGCCGTGCTCGCGCAGATGGACATCCCCTTCCTGCGGCAGCCGGTCAGTGCCCAGCTCGATGCACTGGCGGCCGAGTTGCGTGCGCAATGGGTGGCGTTCAATCGCGAGCTGAAACAGGGCAAGCTGACGCACCTGGAATACGACAAGGACACGCAGAGACTGACCTGGCGCAAGCCCAAGGGGGAGAACCAGAAGGCGCGCGAGCAAGCTCTCTACGAGCAACTGCCATACTGCGATGTCGCCGACGTGTTTCGCTTCGTCAACGGCCAGTGCCAGTTCCTGTCGGCGCTGACACCATTGCAGCCACGCTATGCGAAGAAGGTAGCCGACGCCGACAGTCTGATGGCGGTGATCATTGCCCAAGCCATGAACCACGGCAACCAGGTTATGGCACGTACCAGCGACATCCCGTACCACGTCCTGGAGAGTACCTACCAGCAGTACCTGCGCCAGGCGACGCTACATGTGGCCAACGATTGCATCAGCAACGCCATCGCCGCACTGCCGATCTTCCCGCATTACTCGTTCGACCTCGATTCGTTGTACGGTGCCGTTGATGGGCAGAAATTCGGCGTCGAGCGACCAACTGTGAAGGCGCGCTACTCGCGCAAATATTTCGGCCGCGGCAAGGGCGTCGTCGCCTACACGCTGCTGTGCAATCACGTGCCGTTGAACGGCTACCTGATAGGCGCACACGAGTACGAGGCTCACCACGTGTTCGACATCTGGTACCGCAACACGTCGGACATCGTGCCGAGCGCGATCACCGGCGACATGCACAGCATCAACAAGGCCAACTTCGCCATCCTGCACTGGTTCGGACTTCGTTTCGAGCCGCGCTTCACCGACCTCGACGACCAGTTGCAGGAGCTGTATTGCGCCGATGATCTGGCATTGTACGAGAAATGCCTGATCCGGCCGGCTGGCCAGATCGACCGGCAACTCATCGTCGGTGAGAAGGCGAACATCGACCGAATCGTCGCCACACTGGGCCTGAAGGAAATGACGCAGGGCACGCTGATCCGCAAGCTGTGCACCTATACGGCGCCGAACCCGACGCGGCGCGCAATCTTCGAGTTCGACAAGCTCATCCGCAGTATCTACACACTGCGCTACCTGCGCGACCCGCAACTGGAGCGTAATGTTCACCGCTCGCAGAACCGCATTGAGTCCTATCACCAGCTACGCTCGACCATCGCCCAAGTCGGTGGGAAGAAGGAATTGACCGGCCGCACCGACATCGAAATCGAGATCAGCAACCAGTGCGCCAGGCTGATCGGCAACGCGATCATCTTCTACAACTCGGCGATCCTGTCCCTGCTGCTGACGAAGTACGAGGCAGCTGGCAATGCCAAGGCGCTGGCGTTGATCACGCAGATGTCGCCAGCGGCCTGGCGGCACATCCTGCTGAACGGGCATTACACCTTCCAGACTGACGGCAAGTTCATCGACCTGGATGCGCTCGTGGCGGGACTGGAGCTGGGCTGACGGAAATTTCTGGGATTCCGGCGTACAACCCCATTTTCATCTGTTGTCGCACCAGCTGGATGTCGACGCGCACCTTGAATTGATTCGCAGCTACTTCCTGACCTTCCGCCAGCTGTGCGCCGACCACGACCTGCAACTGCCGCTACTGAATGTCGGCGGAGGGATGGGCATCAACTATCAGGACGCGGCCAGGTCATTCGACTGGCCACGGTTTTGTCAGGGCCTGCAGGGGTTGATCAATGAATACGACATGGGCGCGACCCGCATACGTTTCGAGATCGGCCGCTTCATCAGCGCTGCCTGTGGTTACTACGTCATGCAGGTGCTGGACATCAAAAGCAGTCACGGCGAGTTTTTTGCCATCGGACGTGGCGGTACCCATCACTTTCGCACGCCTGCGGCTCAAGGCCACAATCATCCGTTCACGGTACTACGAGGCTCGCAGCCGGCACAAATCAGTGATCAGTCCGTGACGCTGGTGGGCCAGTTGTGTACACCAAAAGACGTCCTTGCCAGACAACAACCAGTGGCGCAGCTAACGATTGGTGACCTGCTAGTATTCACTCTCGCGGGCGCCTATGCCTGGAACATCTCGCACCAGAACTTCCTGATGCACGAACCGCCGTTGAAGGTTTTTATCGAGGGCTGATTCCACGCTATTGTCAGCCTCTGTGCTGCCCTTCCCGTATCTGTGGCTGCTTGTCCGATGTGTCCTTCAAACTCTTCGGACCACTACAGTTTGCCTATCCCTTATGTTAAGGGGGGGGGGGAAACGGTGTCCTGTCTTTCAGAGGGCTCGTCCAGATGGGATGATTGCAGTCCTTCAACCAAGCAAGTTGGAGGGAGCGCTCCTGTCGGCCACCTATTAAGTTGAGACGGTCGTTCCGAGTCGTGCCAATGGCTTGAATCAGAATGATATGTATTTACTTACAAAAGATAACTGTTATCATCTGCGCGATAATTCATACAAAAGGTGTTCATGGTGGCTCGATCGCGCATTTACCCAGTCTCTCTGTCGTTGCTGGGCGTTCTGGTTGTACCTGATTTACAGGCAGAAACGGAGTCTGCTCTAACCCTACCGGCAACCGCTGTGAACAGTGAGTACAGCGAGCAGAGCTACATGTCGACCGAGAGCAGGAGCGCGCTGAAGATCGATGCCCCTCTACGAGATATCCCGCAAACCGTCAACGTAATTCCCCAGAGCGTTATCAAGGATCAGGGGGCTCAGTCGATGGAAGACGTGCTGAAGAATGTCCCCGGTATCGGCCTGTCCAATGGCGATGGCCAGCGCGATCAAGTCACCATCCGTGGTTTCAGCGCCATTGGCGACATGTACGTCGACGGCATTCGTGACGATGCGCTGTACTTCCGTGATCTGTCCAACGTCGAGCGGGTGGAAGTGATCAAGGGGCCGGCCGCAGTGCTCTATGGCCGAGGCTCTTCGGGCGGTCTGATCAACAGCATCAGCAAGAAGCCCAACTTCACGCCCAAGCAGGAGGTCGGTGTCAGTGTCGACAGCGAGGGCAAAAAGCGCACTCAGTTCGATGCCGGTTGGGCCGATCAGCAACAGGGCGATAAAGCCTTTCGTGTGACAGGGGCGCTGGAGAACAGCGACACCTTCCGGGATGACGGCTACATCGACCGCAAGGCCATCGCGCCTTCGGCCTACTTCAAGCTCTCCGACGATCTGGAACTGAACCTGGGCGCTACCTATCTGTATGACAAGCGCCTGATCGACTTCGGTATCCCAGCACGAGGCGACCGTCCAGTCGATGTGGACCGCGATAAGCGTTTCGGTTCCGCTGATCCAGATGACGATTACACCCGCAGCGAAGTGTTCTCGTTCACGGCCGGCGTCGATTACAGCATCAATGACGACTTCACCCTGAGCAACACCAGCCGCTACTACCACTACGACCTGGATCGCAACAATACGCTCGCGGACTCCAGTCCAACGCGTTTCGTTACCGCCGCCAACGGCGAATTGCTGGTAAAACTCAACCGCGGCAACGTGCAGCGCAAGGAAGACGGTTGGTTCAACCAGACCGAACTCAAGCAGCGCGCCGTGCTCGCCGGGATGAACCATAACCTGCTCTATGGTGTGGAGCTGGGGCGCCAGGTGAAGGACCAGTCCGTGTTCAGCCAACCCAACGTGGCAAGGGTGCCGGTGTACCGCGATGCTTTGGTCGACGTGCCGTTCCAGGCCAACCGGCAAACCGCCAAGGGCACCAATACTCAGGACACTGCCGGGTTCTACGTGCAGGACCTGATCGAACTGGCGCCGCAGTGGAAAGCTCTGCTGGGAGTGCGTTATGACGTGTTTGACCAGGAATACGCCGATGACCTGACGAACAAGGAACTCTCCCGCACCGACACTACCTGGAGTCCGCGAGTCGGTCTGGTCTACCAGCCTGATCATGTGCAGTCCTATTACGTCTCGGTGAGCCGTTCCTACCAGCCCTCTGCCGAAATGTTCGCTCTGAGCACGACGAACCAGGACCTTGAGCCGGAGGAAACCACCAACTTCGAGATCGGCGGCAAATGGGACCTGCTCGACAATCGCCTGGCGTTGACGGCGGCGCTGTTCCGGCTGGAACGCACCAACATGAAAACCACCGATCCGGCGAACCCGACCAAACTGGTGCTTGCGGGAGAGCAGCGTACTGATGGTCTCGAACTGACCGCCAGTGGGCAGTTGAGCGAAAAATGGCAGGTATATGCCGGTTACGCCTATCTGGATGCCGAGATCACCAAGTCCAACAGCCGTACCAACGGTATCGCCAACGAAGGCCAGACTCCGACCTTGACCCCGCGCCACAGTGCCAATTTGTGGTTGGTACGTTCTTTGACACAGGAGTGGCGTGTAGGCATGGGGGCGAACTATGTCGATGACCGTTACACCGCCTTGGATAACCAAGTGGTCATGCCGGCCTACACCACCGTGGACGCAGCGTTGCTCTACAACCAGCCGAAATGGGACATGGCCCTGCGTCTGCGCAATGTCTTCGACAAGGACTATTACGCTTCGGCGCATGGCTCGGTGGATCTGATCACACCCGGCGCACCACGGACGCTGGAGCTGAGCACCAACTACCGCTTCTGAGTACGGACCTGAAGAACAAACGCCCGGCATTGTCGAGCGTTTCCTCACGGCTGGGCCTGTACTCCCAGCCGTGCAGTGGCAGCTTTCAAAAGCCCAACTAATCTTCAATGCGCGGGTTTGAGTGAGAATCTGTCGTGTGAGAGCTTTAACGATACGAGTTTGCTCTTATAGATCAATGGCTTGAGATGAAACGGCAACAGACCCTAGGGTGTCTGCTGTCGATTGATGATGGGCAGAGGGCGGGAAAGAAACTGTTCATCCAAGCCCCGAATGTAAGCGTTATAAGCCCAGCGTACAAACTGCTCGAGCAATCGATCATTCTCCATCCGCAGACGTTGATTCTCCGCTTCCAAACGAGCAATTCGCTCGTTTGCAACTTGTAATTCAGGACTGCTGGCCTTCTTCACTCCTACTGTGGTTGAGAGTGTTTGCTTACGCAGTATGAACGCACGCCGAATCCGCTCATGTTTATGCAGAGTCTGGCGCGTGTAGGTTCCTCGTAAACGGCGAGCGACGCTTAAGATCAGCAGGTCCCACGTCAGTTTTCCAGACCAACCATCCAGGATCGACACGATCTGCTCTATAGCATCTGGGGTTAGATTTCTCGAACGAGACATTACAGGTCCTCAGCCTCTATGCATGGCACATCTGGATCTTCAGTGTCTGGTCCCGGCAAATTACGCTTGTTCAATATTTTATGGTGGGTCAGCAACTGTTCCAGCCTTGACGCTGGGACGATCCCACGCGGCTGGATAATTGCATTTGCGGCAACGGAAGAGTCCTCAAAAATGGCACACAGTTCATCCAGTCGTTTAAGGGTCAGTGTCTGGTGCTCGACCCAACGGTTGGCACCAAACTCCTCCTCGCCCAGCGCTTCTAACGCTTTTGCGAGGAGGGCCTGGGTTTCCTGACGATACTGGCGTATAGCCTGCTCTCGGACCACATCACCTTTGATGCATACATGCTCATCACAATTGGGGCAATCTCGATGGAGTTGGCAAGGCAACATGGAAAAATCGTGCAGGCAATACCCCAAATCCGTTGTATGGGCGGTCATGATCTTCAGCGTCGCAAACTGATCCCGCGAGATCAAACTACTTGGAGGGATACCTGCCACATGACCTGCCGACTTTTCCGGGTCACCCAAAGCGGACCTCGCGAGCGCCAACACATCCCTATCGGACTGATGGTCATAGCACTTGTTTTGTCCGAGTTTGGCGCGACCGCTCCATTTGGCGATGTCGAGTTGCGATAATCCGCCCATCTGTGCCACGGTATTTAAAAAATGGCGAAATTGATGCGTCGTGATACTCATTGGACTGCCATCTAACTCACGATAACCGAACCGTTCGAAAATATTGAGAAAAGTTCGAGTACTACCTAGTTGCTTCTGAGTATAAGCGGTGTCTGGCAAGACGATTACCCCACGGTACGTTCCCCACAACTCGGTTAGCTCATTCAGCCGTGTCAAGCAAAGCGCTTCACTGTACTTCAGGTTGTTCTTCTGATCTGCCAGCGGGAAGTTAGCTGGCAGCATCGAAAGGATTACTCGCTCAACGTCCGCGAACAAAAACCTCGGAGCATGTCTCTGCTGTGGGTCATATGGAATATGTTCAAAAATCCCCTGCTTTCTGCACCACCCCGCCCCTTGCGCGGTTTGATTGCCATTGGGGGGTGGGGCGAGAAAAACAATCGCGCCCACCTGTTCTGAACTAATTAACGACCGCCCCCGTAACGCCTCCAGCTCCGTTGGCAAATACATCGCATCAGGGTGCTGCTCATACCACCGTGCCACTTCCCGCGCTGGCGTGGAAATGGTCCTGAGCTTACTCACCGCCTCGCGGGCAACACTGGCCATGGATTGCACCACCCATTTGACTTGTGCCTTACCACCCTTTGAAGGCCGCCAGCGCAATCCATACAGTTGTTGATTTGCTTTTGGATCGAACTCCTCGACTTCACACTGGTTTGAAATGGACATCACCTCATTAATGCGGCTCGGCGCCGACGCAAGCAACGCACAGACACTGGAGGTAAAAATATCGCCTGGCTTCTCGGCGGTTCTGAAAATTTCGGCAATCGCTTCTAACGAAGCTGACGAGGGCAGACGGGCCCGGCGCGACGCATCAAACTCTGGGCCAACACTGCGCACAAAGTTCGCTGGTGCCCGAAGTGGATTTTGCCATTGAAGAGGCAGCGTACAGAGTTGATGCTCCACCAGGAACTGCGAAATGCGTTTGAGTTCTGCCCCGGCAAAAAATGCGGCAGAGGCTTGGTAGCGTTCGTTTAGTATCGCGCACGCACGATTAAAATGCCCCAGACTTGCCTTAATAGGTGTGACACAACTCTCCGTTTCTTCCAGAGCTACAGCGAGGGAGCGGAGCGCGGCCAATCGTGAACTGACGGTTGTATACGCGCACAACGAATAATCATAACGGCAGTAGGCTTTGGCAAAGTCTTTGTAAGGCTGAGGCAAGCAACAGGAATCCTTTTGCCCTCGTCCACTGGGGAATCCATGAAATCGCATGCTTGAACAAGAATTACGTCGTTTCAATCGAACAAAATTGGTGACATCCCAACTGTCCGCCTCAAAGACCAACTCACTGCCAAAAGCCGTCAGAGACTCTCTGGCGAGGGTAACGAAGTCCCTGAGATTGTCCTCAGCCGCCTGCTCTGCTCGGGGCTTAAACAGGATTACCCTATCGTCCATGAGCCTGCTCCTTTCTGCTGCGACATAATTGGACCACTTCTGCCACTGCGAGCAGCGTTCGATCGTTGATCGCCGCGATACGACCGTCCGGATAGCGTTTAGCATCCGCTAGCAAGAAATCCAGGACCGCCTCATGCGGCCCGTCCAACCAAGGTTGAAAACACTGACAGGTGTAACAGGCCACGGGGGCAAATAATCCGCAGAAACTGAAGCTGCCACATGACCCCATTGGCCGTGCGCTTTGATCGATACGCAAATCGATAATTCGGCTGGAGCGGTCTGCTCCACGAACGGCATTGTCCTCATGAGCTATCAGTTGACCTTTAAAAGCTTGAGCCAGAGGCGCCATGTACAGCGCAGTCGCCTTTTCAATCCGCATCGCAAGCTCTGGTGTCGCAGCTACATAGACAGCCGCAGAGTCAGTTCGCGAATGATCAAGCAAGTCCGCAATGACCAAAACCCCGTGCCCTTCACGCGCAAGATTCGTCCCTAACGTACGCCGAAAGCGCAAGGCACAGATGTTAACTATTTCCCCCGTGCGCTCAGAGCGGACGGATAGCTTGTCCAACGCGGTCACCAACAATTTCCGTAAATTCTCGCTGGTACGGTGGTATCTGGCCCATCCTGGCCCGTCCGCCAAATACTGTGACTGCCGGGGTAAAGGAAACAGGGGCGCCTGCTGGGGGTCTGGAAACGCTCCAATAAAGCGCTCACTGACGCGTCGGGCATAATCAAACAACGGTCGACCAATTTGATTCACCAGCGCTCGCGGCTTGAGTTCCTGGCGGAGCAATGCGTTTTGTTGCTTCGCACGCGGAACAAGCAAAAGAAAAGACTCTGTTCCATCCGCAGCCACCGAGCGCACAACATCACAAACCTTTAAGGCTGCCAACTGAACAGGGCGGGAACCCAACGCAATAAACAACCATGCCAGCAGGTATATGTCCTCACTCAAACGCCCTGCGCCGTAAGCTTCATTCAGGGCATCTTGAATACCCACTTGCTCAATTGGAGTAAATGGACCCAACTCGGGATCCCACGTCAATACAGCGATTCCGGTTTCTCGCTTCCGGAGCTTTTTCCTGTCCAGGACGTACACCACATCATCCTGAATACCCGGCAAGCTCATGGCATGCCATCGGCGTAAAAACGCAAAGAGATCGCGTGTTTGAAAGTCATTGGCATCGCAATGTATCAATACGTCATTTCCGCAGATAGTTTCCAACGGTTCAACGCGCCCCTCTTGCAATCGCAAGGCAAATGCTTTTAAAGCCGCAAAGCGACCCATCACAGTACTTGGCGCCCTATTTTCAACGAACCAAATCAACGTAAGATGGAATGAAGCCATGAGCACAGCAGAAAAATGTAGCCCAGAAAAATCCATGTAAACCGAATACACACCGTCCCGGTACGACCAAGCAGGCCGGTTAGGATCAAACGCGATACCGCTTTTGCTACGAATTACCGACGGAAGTGAAGGACAGAAATCAATTCCATCGATTACGTAGTTTTCCCCTGGTTTTTTAATCATCGGAAGGAGCCTCCACACGCAATTGTTTTTGCATTTGCAAGGACACAGCGGTGGCTTTTTTCTTGATATGACGCTGGTTATACACAATCGCCATTCCGGATGTTTCGGACCACCCCATCAATCGTGACCGCAGTTTTTGCTCCATGGTCGGCGACACATCACTTCTATCAATCGCTTCCGAAAAAATATCGTTCCAGGTATGGCGAAGGAGATGAGGGCAGATGTTTTCTGGTAGTTCCGGACAGTGTTGCCGTAAAGTGATAAATACTTTATTTAGCGCCGCAAGACTCAGTGGTTTTCCTGAGCCACCGGCTACCCAAAGATATTCATGCTTACGCGAGCCTGTAACATTTCGACGAATGGACATTACATACGCTCGCGTGAGCGCTACCAACTCTGCGTCGAGCGCTAATAATCGACCGCTTGTTTTGGCATTCGGCTGTCTCAACCGTGGATCCGCCGGATCGTCTGCCCTCCTGGCAATTAAAACTTCATTGGTCTGAAAGTTAATATCCGAGATTTTGACACCAAGCAACTCACCTCTCCTGACTCCCAAGGACAATAGCCAGCGAATCATTAAGTAGTTTCGCTGCCGAACAAATTCATGAGACCACGGATTATGCTCAAACTCTGGAGCAACCACCTGTTGCAGTAGCGATACCATTTGTTCAGTTAGGCCCTCACGAGGCGTAACATTGGATAAGCGCTGCACTGAAGGAATGCGAGCCTTTATGGCTGTAGAAACCAGTTCACGGAGTTTTTCCACCCCTGAAAAATGTGGGTTTCCTGCGCCTGTTTTTAGTAAGTGGTCGGTCGCAATCCAGTCAAGGTAACGGGCAATGTATAAAAGCCGTATAGCAATAGTACCAGGATGAATTTTTGGCGTACTAAAGCCACTGGTAGACCATGGCGATACAAACTTTCCATTTCCAATTTTTTTTCTGTCGCCCGCTGTAATTGGTAATTTACACGCCCCAACGATAGCTTCTATGTCTCCAACCGTTAAAAACTGGCCGTCGCGCAAACGGGCGGACAAATCTATCTTTAGTTCATCAAAAACAATGAACAGCACCATCAACGACCGAAGCGCCTGTTGGAGTGTGCTCGTCGACAAATTCGCCGTTCGTAACTCTGTCAGTACCCAAAGGTTAGCGCTGTGCACGGGCATGCCGTCTTGCTGAAGGCAAAGCACTGGAAAGCGCTCACCACCGTCGAACCGCACGAGTTTGATTCTGTAAGGGTTCATTGTTTACACACTCCTAAGGTAAACTATAATAAACCCTAGACTACAATCCTACTTTTCGCAAAAAAGTACGCTAATCCTCTGTTTTTATTATATTTCCCTCCTAAATATTTACGTTTTAATAGAAGTCGGCGCTACTGACCCAACCCCGCGTTTGATGGCGAGGCTTGGTGTGTACCTGGGCGGGATTTTCCTGCTTACTTCGAAGGCCAAGGCGACGGCTTTGTGTAGCCCCGCTTACGGCTCGCAGAAACACCGCCCTTCGCTAGAAGGTTTGGAATGATAACGGCGGCTCCAGCCCCGTGGCCTGGTGGTGCCATGATTACCGGAATGTCGGTTCCGTCACTGGTGGTGACGATCGATTTTTCGTTGGCCATCGTGATTCTTCCTTGTTTTCGCGGACGCGAAAATTGGCGCCCTTCTACGCACTTGGCCCCACGTTTGACGGCGGGGCTTGGGTGGTCTTTTCCTCTATTCCTGAGCCCCGATTGATACGCAATTCGAACGCACCACAGCTGGCAGCTGGGCGATAATTTCATGGGGCTAGCGATGGAATTTCTTTTATGGCAGGGATGTCTTCGAGGTAGTCAGCGCTGAACGTCGCGGCGATATCTACGAACTCAAGTCTTTCAAGAAGCGCTCCTGCAACCCCTGCAATAGTGCTCTCGAAAAGTTCGACCAGCTCAGTGGCCCGGCTCCAAAGTCGTTGATCAATCTCGTCAAGCTGGGCCTGTATTTCGTCTTCGCCGCAGGTGCCTGGGTTTTGTATATTTCGCAAAAGAGAGATTGCTTCCCTAGCCTTTGCGTGATCTTGTTCGGCACCCATTCCACCACGGATGATTTTCACCGCCTCGGCGCCGTTCACCCCGCGCTCAGGGACATGGGATGCCGATAGGGTTTCTCCCAACGCTCCCGCATACAGCACGAGCACGCGTCGCTCAAGGAAACTGGTGACATCTTCAAGGCTGCCTACGGGCTGCGCTAGGAAGATGGTTGCTGCTCCATGGTGACCACTATGCCCTGTAATTTTGATGCTAACGTCGCCAGTCCGGAAGCCCACTGCCCTGGCAACCACGTAATGAGCCATTTCGTGCTGCGCTACTTGTCTGGCGCGCACTTTGTGATGCGACTGAAGCTTCACTTGCCTAAAGGCGTTCATAGATATTCCTGCTCGATCCCGTGGGCAAAAGTGCCCCTCTTATACGGGCTAAGACC